>JBEHWO010000141.1:0-15151 GCA_040217695.1 Vulcanimicrobiota bacterium
GCTCTCATAGCCGCTCCTGCCAGAAGTCCTCCTCCTGCTGCTATGGCAGTACCTACAGGTCCTGCTCCGAGCATATAGGCTGCTCCTGCAGATATACCGGTCAGAGCTGCCATATTTGTAAAGGTAAAGAGTCCAGTCCGAACATGTCTGTAATTTCCATCTTTATCGGCAAGTTTGTTATCTCTGAGTCCTTCGACTGCTCCCTCTACAGAGCCTGCAGCAGTATGAAGCACTGTGCTTCCGAGTCCCACTATACCACCGCCGACAGCTTCAACACCCTTGCGTATGGTGCTCTTTTCATGAACGGGTAATTCCTGCGGCACAGGAGTTTCCTGAGGAACTTCTGCGGGAGATGTTTCTGATGTTTCAAGGGAAGGTAAATTTGTCGGGGTAACTTCAGGTTTTTCTTCCTTTTTAATCCCGAAAGGATAGGCACTGTCCATCTTTGCTTTTTCTTCCCAGGTAAGTTCTGTCTGAACAGCAGGAGCTGCTGATTGATCGGAAGATTTATGAACCAGTTCTTTAAGTACTTCAAATACTCCGTCCTGTGCTGCATCTCCTCCGACATAACCTGCTTTAAAACCTTCTCTGAGACCTGCAAGAGGGCCTACGAAAACACTTTCTATAGTATCTCTATAAGTATCATAAACCTTATTACCTGTTTCTGCATTATCATTTTTAGCATAATTAACGGCATTCAGTATGCCTCTGGCAATCTCTTTATCACTTTCACCTGTTTTCTGCAGTTTGGCAAGTATGGCAGATCCAACAAGACCGGCGGCAAGACCGGCTCCTATGCCCCATGGACCTCCTATCGTCACTGCTCCTGCTGCTGTTCCCAGACCGACAGTACCCAATCTTGTCCAGAATTTCACAGACTTGGAGGCAGATCTGAGGTCAGAACTGCCCAGTTCTTCTCCCTGACTGAGTCCTATTCCTGCTTTTACGCCGTGAACCAGACCCGTAGGCAGACTGGATACTGCTCCTATGACACCGCTTGCAAGAGCAACGGGAGCTTTTACTACCTTACCAATGACTTTACCTGCAGTAAGTTTTTCTTTTTCAGAAGTACTTACAGGATAATTACCAAAGACTACATCTTTGGCACCTTTAAGTCCTTCCATTACACCGGCAGTAACGCCTTTACCTTCGGAATAGCCAACTTTTGTGCCTTCTGCAACACCTTTAGCTCCTCCTACGCCGATGCTTTCTATTAAATCTCTCACGCCTTCATGAACGTCATCATTTTTTGCGTGTTTGTTATCATCCACATATCTTTCAACGGTTTTATTCACATTGGATTTTATATCATCAGCAGCATCTGTAGCGTGGTACATGCCGACTCTTACGAGACTGGCAGCGAGTCCCACTCCGCCTCCTATAAGTCCTCCAATGACAGCACCTCCCGGAAGAACTGCATCAAGGAAAACTCCTCCTGTTGCTCCGAGAGCGACTCCCTGGAGAATATGACCTGCTTCTATGCCACCGTCTTTTGCCACACCCTGAAACGTACCGGGTAAAATATTGGTGACACCGCCTGCTACGGCACCTGCTGCACCGAGAGGAAATTCTACTGCTTCTCTGACAAACTTTCCGATCTTATTTCCAACAGAAGGTTCATCTTTACTCAGAGTAACATGATCTTTGATTTCAGCAGAATCTGCTTTTTTCCCGGGCAGTGAAATTTTAGTTAATTTTGGGGAACCTAATTTCTGGATTTCCAATTCCTTCTCTCCTTTCTTTTTATAAAGATATAATATGTTAATTTAGATAATATCATATACCATTTTCTGTGTAAATCATCTTTTGTTAACAAATTGTTAACTTTCTTACAATTTCAGACCTGAAATACGAATAAAAAAACAGGGGATTCGTAACTTAAAATAACAACATGTTTTAAATTTCAGATTTTTTTTAATGCAAAATAAAAAAACGTAACTAACAATAACAATGTATTTAGAATCAACATCAAATTATTTTCTGTTTAAAGAAAACTGAGGGATATATAATACCGAATCACTTTATTTTAATGAATAATATGGAGTAGAACATATACAGAAAATAAAAAAAGATTACCGGAACATCACATCCCGGTAATCTTCTAAATCCCGTAAATCCCGGTTCATTTTTCGACAATAGTCAAACCCATTTTATCAATAGCTTTTCTGGCACGTCGTATAGAATCGTAATCCTTATCGGAGGCATCTATATATCCTTTTATTTTGAATATATCAAGTACACCTTTTGTTTCTTCTTTATCAGGATTTATGTTAAGAAAGGCTTCTTTTATCTTTTTTACCTGCTCTGAAGGCAGATTTGCCCTCACTGTAATAGGAGCTGTCGGTATAGCATCGGATTCCGCTATGACTATAACATCACCGAGACGCTTGTCTATAGCTTTTGTAAATGCATAATTGGATATACCGGCACCATCTACATAACCGTTATATACGGCCAGGAACGCAGAATCGTGATTGCCTGTAAACCTTACCTCGGAGAAAAACTTCAAATCCTTCACTCCCGCATCGGCAAGCATTAAAACAGGCAGAAGATAACCGGACGTAGACTCTCTGTCAGTAAAAGCAAATTTTTTGCCTTTAAGCTGGGAGATCTTTTTTATACCGCTGTCTTTTCTTACAATAATATAGCTCTTATAAAAAGGCGTTGATGAAGACAAAGGCATTGGCTTTACAAGGGCATTGGCTCCTGATTTATCATGAGCTTTTATATAAACAAGAGGGCCTGTATTGGCAAAGTCTATGTCTCCGTTACCCAGTCCGTCTATAATCTCTTTATAGGATTTCTTTATCTCCAGATTAACAGGTATACCGGTCTGGTCTGAAATATAATCGGCAAGAGCCTGAAAAGCTTCTATAAGTTTCAATTCACTTTCATATGGTATACATGCAAAAACAATGGGCTTCTGACCGGTAGTGACCGGAGATTTCACAGGTTCAGGAGATGGTACGGCGGTGGAAGTCGGTACACGTTCATTATTGCACGATGACAGACACATAATCAAAAAAACAAGGAAGAAAACTGAAAATTTCTTATTCATTAAAACATCTCCCGGTTATAATTTTTACTGACTTTTGTTTGCATATTTCGTATATTTTCGTTACCTAAAAAGGAAATTCCTCTCTACATTATTCAGATAAAATTTTATTCAACATTGTTCATTTAATACGCCATAAAAACTCCTATACCTTTAAAATAAATAAGCCCTGGAGGGCTTATTTATTAAAAAACCTTATTTTCTCATAAAAACTATTTCTTTTCTGCCTTTCCTTCGCCCTCTTTTTTCTTCTCTTCTTCAGGTAAAATATTGGAAAACATCTTCAACTCATCGAGACCGTTAATAACGTTTGCTTCACCGTATTCGGAAAAATATTCATGAGGGCCAAAAACAGGTATATGAATAGTATTAACCTTTTCCTGCTGTAAAACTACCGGTTTATCTGTAAGAACCCTGTCAAGTGCTTCAAAAGAACTTATTTCTTCACCTGTAAGAGCAGATTTACCACCTTTTATACCACCTGCTATGCCTGCTCCAAGGCCGCCTGCGGCAGCAGCGGCAGCTATGCCATTAAGTCCGAACAATGCTGAACTTGCCAGTTTCTGTGCAACAATACCGCTGACTCCTCCTATTATTGCTCCCACTCCTGCTCCTACCAGAGCCCATGTAGTTCCTTTCGACAGAGTTCCTTTTATAACTCTCCAGATCTTTCCATCTTCTTCATTTTTCATAATTTTCCAGGGATAATTACTTCCCACTGTCTGGATAAATTTACTCATACTTTTTGCTGCTTCACTTACATTATTTCCTTTGGATACAGGGATCTCGGAATCATATAATTCTGTGAGAAGCTTTAATTCGCCGAAAGTATGAATTGCTACAGGAGCGCCGAAAGCAACCTCATGGCCTGCAGGTTTTGCCACAATATTTGCATTCTTTGCAAATTCAGTGGCTGCTAAAACAGAGGCAGCACCAGGAGCAGCCACACTCGCCACTGTAGCAAGGGCAGTCGGTGAAAGGTCCAGCTTCTTCACCCTCATAGGCTGCATAAGAATTTCCTCTCCGTTAGACAGCCTCCTGGCTGCTTCCATAAGGGAAATTTCCTTGCCTTTATCTCTGAAGCCTCCCGGCTTTTTCAGTTTCCAGGGATAACCTGCATTAAGACACTTCTCCGTAAAATAACCGAGCATCTTAAAGCCATCTTCTTTGGAAATATTTGAATAGGATTCGGATGAATCCAGATGTAACTGGATCTCACCCTTAAGGCCTGTTCTGTTTTTAATCTGCTCTATCTGTTTTTCAGTCTGATCATTCTTCTTTTTTAATTCCTGAAGGGTTACAGCCATATCAGAAAGCTGTTTCTGTAACCTGGCCACATCACCGTCATCAGGCTTTACAGAAACTGTATCCTGCGGCTGTTCACTTTCAGTCTTTTCCTCTTTATTGGTAAATTCAATCTCAATTTTTCCCGTTACAAGCCGTGAAGGAGAACTGTTAATCTTCATTCAATGTCTACCTCCTTATCTCCATCCTGTTTATCAACTGTAATTCTCTTTATATCACTGCCGCATTTCAAAAGAGAGAGAATTAATTTGCATTCTCTTTACCTCCTGAATATTTTCACTGAAAAATCTAACAATTTTATTTTAAACCTAAAATAAAATAAAATAAAGATATAAACAGAAGAATTCTGTTAAAATTTTGTTAACTTTTGGACAATTAACAGGATTATCAGAGATCTATGTCAGCAACAGGATATTCCGGCATTCTTTCCTGTCATCCCTGAAATCACTGTCCTATTTGCCGCTTACTGTCATATGAGATATTTTGATAGTAGGAGCAAAGGTGCTGTCCATCATATAAAGATCCTTGCCTACTTCAACTATATTTTTAAACATATCTAAAAAATTGGCAGAAATGGTAACCTGAGATACAGGATGAACAAATTCTCCTTTTTCTATCCAGAACCCCTCTGCTCCTACGGAATAATCTCCCGTTGCCTCATTCAGACCGGATCCCATAGTAGATGTAACATAAAGACCGGATTCCATACCTTTAATTATATCATCGGGACTCATGTCACCTTTATCCATATAAAGATTTGTAGTGGAAATATATGGTACAGTGGAATAACTTCTGGTAGCATTACCTGTTGTTTTTGCCTTCATTTTTCTTGCGTAATAGGTATCGAATAAATAATTCTTCAGGATTCCCTTTTCAACAAGGTATTTTTTGCATGGTGGCACACCTTCTCCGTCAAAAGGAGTTGAGCCAGGTCCTTTTTTAATCAGTCCGTCATCTATAAGATTTACCCTGTCAGATGCAATCTGCTGTCCTATTTTATCAACAAGAAAGGAACTTTTTCTGTAAATCATATTTCCTCCGAGACATGTGGCCAGTGAAGTGCAGAGAGAAGCTGTTTCAAGAGGTGAAAAAACTACCGGCACAACCTGAGTCTTTACAGGTTTTGCTCCCAGCATTTTCACTGCTTTTTCTGCAGCAGTGACACCGACTTCTTCAGGTGAAGCAAGTTCGTCGAAATAACGTTTCATGGAATACCAGAAAGACATCTGTTTTTCATTTCCGTCTTCTGCAAGGGGAACGCAGGCTATATAGCAATAAGTGTCTTTCTTCTCAAGGCTTACGCCGCTTGAATTAACAAGAAAAGTAGAACCGGCCCAGTCAAAAAAAGTGGAAGATTTAAATCTCTTAATTCGCCTGTCATATCCCTTTGCCGCTTCTTCCATTTTCTTTGTGATTTCTATCTTCTTTTCCGTAGGAATGGTTAAAATTTTATCATCATATAGCTCTAAAACTTCAGAAAAAGATTTTTCCTTTTCAGGCAGGCCGTTACATTCATCCGAATCACTGTATTCTGCTATAACGACAAGATCGCTTAACAGCTTTTCCACACTCTCCATATTGAAATCAGAAGTATAACCAAAGGCAAGTTTTTTATTTTTAAAAATCCTGAGACCAAGACCCTTGCTGCCTGCCTGTTTCAATGTTTCTACCTGGCCGTCTTTTATTTCCAGTTTAAACTGTCTGCCTTCTTCAAGATAGACCTCTGACTGGTCACAACCGGCCTTTAATGATTTGTTTACCAGTTCCTTTGCAAATTCCAGATAATCTCCTTTATACATGTTTACCTCCTGCTATTAGCTATATTTAAATAAATTTTCAACTGCTCTCCGGTTATATGTCATAGAATCTCCTTTATACATGTGTACCTCCTACCGTTATCTCTGAAATTTTAATAGTAGGTATGCCAAATCCTACAGGAACACTCTGACCGTCTTTACCGCAGGTAAAAAACGAAGGGGCAAGAGAAAAATCATTCCCGACCATAGTAATCTTTGATAAAACATCAAGACCATTTCCTATAATAGTGGCACCTTTTACAGGTTTTCCTATTTTACCATTTTCTATTATATAACCTTCATCTACATAAAACATAAAATCTCCTGCTGAAATATCAACCTGTCCGTTGGTCATTGCTTTTGCATAAAAACCATTTTTCACAGAACCTATTATCTCTTCAGGAGGTGTGGAACCGTTTGTCATTACAGTATTGGTCATTCTCGGAACAGGAGCATATTTAAAAGATTCCCTTCTGCCGTTTCCTGTCGTATTCATCCCCATAAGTCCTGCATTCAATCTATCCTGCATATAATTTTTTAATATGCCCTGTTCCACAAGAACTGTTTTATTTGAAGCATTTCCTTCATCATCTATATTTATCGTACCGTTCTGAGCAGGTGTAATTGTTCCGTCATCATATATATTTACAAATTCTTCTGCCACTTTCTGGCCGAGACGTCCTGAAAAGGCTGAAAGTTTCTTTCTGTTGAAATCTGCTTCCATACCATGACCTATGGCTTCATGAAGTAATATTCCGCCATAGGGACTTCCTATGACTACTTCCATAGGCCCTGCAGGAGCGGGCTCTGCACGGAGGTTAACAAGGGCTCTTTTTACGGCTGTTTCAACTATAGATTCAGGGGTAACTCTATCAAAAAATTCAAAACCGACACATCCGCCGTCACCGTAAAAAATAGATTGTTTTTTATCCCCTTCTTCTGCCACTACCATAACCCAGAAGAGTATATTATTCTGTTTATCTTCAAGTATTTTACCTTCACTATGAGCTATCATTATGTCTCTGGTCGTTTCAGAATATCCTGCCCTGACTTTTTTAACTCTTTTATCCATAGCAAAGGCAGCTTCATTTGCTCTTTTTATCAAATCTAGTTTTTTGCTTATTTCAACCTGATCGGGATAAATTTCGATAGAGTAGTAATCAGGTACAGACTGATTACCCACAGGGTAGGCTTTATCGCTGCCTTTACCGGAAGCTATATTTGACGCAACTTCAGCAGCATTACAGAGGCTATTGAAAGACAGATCGTCAGAATAGGCATAACCTGTTCTTTCACCGGAAAGAACCCTTATGCCAACACCTCTCGAATAACCTATCTGGGTGGACTGTATCTTACCTTCCTGTAACTTTATGCTGCTCTCTTTCGAATTTTCAAAATAAATCTCGCCGAAATCTCCATTTTTTTTCATTGCAATGGATAGAATATCAGATATTTCTTTCTCACCCAGAAAATCATGGCGAGAAATATTACCTGCCATGATACTGCGTGGATTAAGTGTAATTCCTCCAATTGATGCAGTGGCAAGTAATATACCGCCCTTTTTCAAAAAATCACGTCTGTCTATTTTGTTACTGCCAAACAATTTATTCACTCCTTGTATTTTCATGATAGGAAATTTCAGTGGCAAGCCCCTTGAGAAAACAATCCGGCTGTGCCTGATCTGCTCAAATCCGTCAGTGCATGATAATCTCATATAAAATTTCTATCAAACTATTATACTTCCTTTTTATTTATAAACAATAAATAAAGAAATATAAGAATTCTCTTTTAACAAAACCTGATAGCCACGTTTTTCAAGTAAAGAGGAAATAAGCCTGTATTTACCGGCAGGCACCAGAACAAGTGCTGACCTGTCAAGCACTGTCTCCAGCTCTCCTATCAGCGCTTTATCAATTTCTTTATGTTCGTCACATATACCGAAACGTAATCTGTCTTCCAGAATATCTCCGGTAAAACCTTTATATAATCTGGCTTTTTCAAGCATAAGCAAATTCAGTGACCCTATAATTCTGCAGTCTATCATAGATGCCACTGATACGGAAGAGGGAATAAAATTCACTTCATCCAGAATAAAAGCCTGCTGAACCGTAAAAAGCCTCTTTTTATTTTTATAGAAGAGATTATCTCCGTTATAATAAACAAGTGTGAATATTAAAAGTACCGAAACTATATGAATATATATATGTGGTATATCAAGTTTTTTCAGAATCTGCCAGAATTCCCAGAACCCGAGAGCTATAAACAATGTTACCGGTATGGTAAGTAAAAAGGTACGATGGGAATCCACACGATTTGTCAGAAGAATTGGCAATGTAATAATTACCAGCCACGCCAGAGGTGCGGCATGTTTCCAGTCTCTTATCCTTCTCATGGAATGACAGAGACCGAACATAAGAAAAGGAAAGAAAGGAACATAATAAAGAGGCAGTTTCGGAGGATCTGCATCTAAAATATCAGTATTATCAATTCCGACAGGTTTTATTGAAAAAACCGGTGAAACACAGTAGAAATACACAGGTATATTTCTTTTGAGCACAGCATATAATAAATCTATTTTATTGCACCAAGTCAATTTTTCATGCTCAATATCCCTTCCCAGATATTCTTTTATATAATAGTCATCTTTACAAAAATTAAAATACTGTTCACCTCTTGCATTAAAAAAACAGGCTGTTTTATTGAAATGTCTTTCAATTGAAACAACAGTAAATGCTGTTACAAAAATCAAAATAATGGCAAAAAACTTTTCCTGTTCCATACTCTTCCTGTTACAGAGAGTAAAAATCAGAATCTGACAGAGAAGCAATATTACGAAAAGCCTGGCAGGAGCATAATGGAGAGTGGCGATAAAGAGAATGAAGGCACATAATAAACCTTTCCAGAGAGGAACAGAACTGGATTCAATCAATGTCCATGTATACAGAATAGCAAGCAGCGTAACAGTTATCGTTACTGCAAGAGATGTTCCGTACCTTCCGTAAAAAAGAACACCTGTGTTTAATATAAATAACAGCGATACCAGAACACCGACGGAAGGGCCATAAAAACGACGGCCTATTATATAGAATAAAACAGTACTTAATAATGTAAATATAACGGAGAAAATACGAAGAGTCCATGGCGAAAAACCCAGAACATGGAACAGACCATAAGTTAAAGTTCCGTACAAAAGGCTGAAGGCGCCGGAACTTACAAGGCCGTCATCCCATAAAAAACAACTGGCCAGATACTTTGCCGTGCTGATATTATTAAAAAAAGCATGGCCAAAATCTTTTATTACTGTCATTTCCCAGCAGAGCATAGTGCCGGCATAAGTGTCTAAATCTTTCAATAAAAATATCAATGACACAATGATAATAAGAATAAGATAACATATTGATATTTTATTTGACCCGCCATAATCAGAGGCAGGTTTAATGAAGAAATAAGACTGCATAAAAAAAACTGTTATGAGAAAAAATAACAGTATCAAAGGAATTATATATTGATATCTCACAGGACAATATGGCAGAAATAATATAACAGCAAAAGCCAGCAAAAGGGAAAAAATAAGAGAAAGAAAATCTTTAATTTTTTTATATTTGATTACAGATAAGGCACCTGTGAATATAATTAATAAATAGCACGTCAGATAATAAGATTGCATATGTCTCTGAAACAGGAATCTACCGCAGTATCATGGCCTCAGATAGAACATTTTTTCATATACTCACCTGAAAGGTTTTATCATAATCTGCAGAAGAGACATTTTTTTTAGTCCCTGTCTCTAAAATTTCTCCTCCTTTAACAACTATTCTGTCACAGTCTTTAATGATATCGAGCCTCCGGGCTATTCAGTTACTGACCTGAGTATAAGCATGTAATAAAGGTTTTCCTCCCGTCACGCGTTACGCGTTACGCATCACGAGAGCAGTAGAGCAGTTATGTATTATTCATGCTCACCTCAGTAATTCAGGACAGTTTTTTCATGATTTCCGCAATAGAAAAATCCTGGCCTGAAAGTATATGAATTCTGGTGGCTCTTACAACAGATTGCCTGTGAAAAAGTGGATTTCCGTATCCATCTTTATCAGAAGGGACAAGTAATCCCTGTTCTGTATAAATCTTCAATGTTTCTTCCGGTATTCTTGATATACGGGACATATCTGCAACGCTATAAAGAAGTGGTTTTATTTTCCCCTTATATTCCCACTTATGAGCAAGGCTGTAAATTACTGTTCTCAGCTGTACCGGTGTAAGATACGGGTGTCTGGCTTTTATGAGAGCTGTTATTCCTGTAATAACCGGAGCGGCAAAACTGTTGCCGCTGGTTGTAAAATATCCATGTTCAAGCCAGGGTATTCTGATCGTTATACCTCTGGCAAAGAGTTCTACCGGCGGACAGGGATTTATATAAAAATTGAAAGGATCGTCTTCACTTATGGCTTTTACACCTATTATTGAGGCAAAAACAGCAGGATAACTTACCGGTGATGTGTTGCTCAGAGCGGCAATAAGATTACAGTTTTTAAAATATGCATCATCTGCAATTTTATGCATTAAAGGGTAATATGCTTCCTTTGTAGTTCCGAGACTTAAATTGACAAGATCCATTCCGTTGTAAAGGGCCCATTTTATACCTGCTATCATAACATTGCCTGTTCCCGATAACGTTTCGCCGAGAACCCTGACACTGTACAGTTCTGCTTCAGGAGCTATGCTTCTTATAATACCGGCACAGGCAGTACCATGACCGTACGCATCTTGATGAAAGCCGGGTTTACAGGTTATCTGTCCGCAGTCATTGACAGTAACTTCTACCCCCTGCATAACACTTCCTGATAATTCCGGATGGGTATAATCAACTCCGCTGTCTATTACAGCTATTTTGATCCCTCTGCCTGTGCTGCCTTCCCAGGCCCACTCGGGAGTAATATTTCGAAATAAATTTGCCTTATCATTAGAATTAGTTTTTTCAGGGGTTAAAAATAACATAAATAATCTCCACTAATCGTGACGCGTGATGCGTGATGCGAAGGTTGTTCCCGGTTTAGTATCAATAAAATAAATTCGACAATTTTTACGAAGAATCCTTTTTATTGCTACATTGCTTTTTCTCAGGAACTTTATTATAATTTGTATGGTATGTGAACAGTAACGAAAAAATTACATTTTTGAGCAGAGTTGTGCAATCTATAGATTTATATAGTTTGCCCTGAGGTTTGAATAGATTTTTCTGACCATGAAAGACAAAACAAGCTGGAGGTGTTGAAATGTTCGATATAGAAGAGAAACTTGCCAGATCTCTTACGGCAGAAAGTACCAATTTAATTCCCTATTTGCCATATTTATTGCAAGATCTATGGGAGTTAGGATCAATGGCAACAGAAATTTCCGATATAATAACCGGGCATATTAATATATCAGAAAAAACCAGCATACTTGATCTGGCATGTGGCAAAGGAGCTGTAAGTATACATCTGGCAAAATCGTTCGGTTGTAACGTTAAAGGGATAGATTTTATGCAGGATTTTATTGATTGCGGAAAACAAAAATCCAGAGAACTTCTTATTGACGATATTTGCACTTTTGAAATTGACGATATAAATGAAACGGTAAAAAAAGAGAGAAACTACGATATTGTAATTCTGGGTGCTGCAGGAGATGTTTTAGGCCTTCCAGACGAAACTATCACTAAACTTAAATATACAATTAAGTCAGATGGATATATAATCATAGATGACGCCTTTGTCCCTGTAGACTCCAAGATAGAGTATTATACAAAAGACGATTGGATAAAGTTTTTTAAAAAAAATGATGTAAAACTTATCGAGGAGAAAATATTTGATAAGGAAGAATTAGCTAAGATCAATCAATATAATCAAGAAAAAATAACAAACCGTGCAAATGAATTATCATGTATGTATCCTGAAAAAGCAGAACTATTTGAGGGATATGTTAAAAGCCAGCAAGATGAATGTAATATTCTCGAAGAGGGAATGATCGCAGTAACATGGTTACTACAAAAAAACAATAGTAGCTCATAGCTAAGTACCGAGACAGGTAAAAGCGTATTAAAAAATCTATAAATAGTGAATAGTGAATAGTGAGTATAAAACCCAATCACTACTCACTACCCACTGATTAATGTCCTCTGGTATTACTGACGCTCATAGTCGGCCCTGTATCTCTGGCAGGAGTGGTGGTAACAGACGGTTCTCTCGTATTATGCCTGACACCGGTCGCTTCGGATTTTACAGGTTCTTTTTGTTCTTTATGCTGTTCCGGCTGTTTCTTATCATCTGCCTTTTGTTTTTTATCTGCACCTTTAAGCGGTTGCTGCTGTTTTGGCATTTGCTGTCCGAACTTGTTTTTACCCTGAAGATCTCTGTCATTCATATCCTGTTCCAGTCCCTGTTCATCTTCTCCTGAACCATCTGCATCGGCCTTTGACTGGAACTGTTCATAATTATTATCAAGGGCTCTCTTTATCGGTTCTTCTGCTTCTGCCAGATCATACCGGTCTTTTACGCCTTCATACATACCTTCCAGGGATTTTTTATTCTCCTTTACCCTCTGCTGTTCTTCCTGATCCTGGTTATTCTTATTAGAATTTATATGATTGGCCAGTTCCAGCATCTTTTCCTTCATTTCTTTAAATCCTCCGGCACCGTCTTCATCGCCTTTCTTTGCCTGTCCGGGGCCTTCCATACCTTCATCTTCCTTCTTATCCTTCGGTTTTTGCTGACCTTTCATAGCCTGCTGTTTCTTCTGAGCTTCCTTCTTTTTCTTTTCTTCCCCGGCTTTCTTCTTTTCCTGTGCTTTCTTATCTTCTTCCGATTTCTTCTTATCGTCGGCCTTTTTCTCGTCAGTCTTTTTGTCGTCAGTCTTTTTGTCGTCAGTATTCTTATCTTCGTCAGTCTTTTTGTCGTCAGTCTTTTTGTCGTCAATCTTTTTATCGTCAGTCTTTTTATCGTCTATCTGCTTATCATCAATCTTCCTATCGTCAGTATGTTTATCTTCTGTTTTCAGGTGTTTCTCATATGCCCCGGGATCTTCACCTTTTACACCGGTCTTTTCTACTGATATTTTTTCACCCGCACCGGCAGCAGACTTTTCCTCCACAATACCTTTCTGTTCAGGCTTTGCAGCGGAAATTGTTTCATGAGAAACACCGGGTGTTTCTACCGTTCTGGCTTTATCCGTCTGTTCCGCAGGTTTCGGAGAAACTTCTGCAGTGCCGGCAGGAGTTTTTTCATGCCCCCCTGCTGCCATAGTTCGTCCCGTCTGAGCAGTTTCAATAGCAGGTGTTGCCGCAGGTTCGGCAGTTATTCCGCCGGCAGGTGATCCGCCTGCCATGCCTGCTCCGGCACCTCCTTTAGTACCTGTATCTCCTCCTATAGCTTCTGCCAGGCTCTGATGACCATCCCATCCATGATTGCCGTCATCTCCGCCTCCGTCATCGCCTGCTCCGGCACCTCCACCGGCGGCTCCGACTGTATCAGGCCTGAAACCTTCTGCAATCTCCTGAGGCTGAGATTTTCTCTGGTCTCTCTGTATTTCCTGTGATGCCTGCTGTCCCTGAGCCTGTTTCGCCATCTGTCCCTGTCCCATTGGCTGCTGCATACCCTGCTGAGGCCCCATACCGGCCATCTGCTGTTCATGTCCTGCTCCGCCGCCTCCGGCACCTTTCTTTTCTCCATCCATTTCCTTAATACGTTTATCTACGGCATTCAGATGATTGTTATTATCCTGCGCCGCTTTACCCAGGTCTTTCATGACATCCTGTATCTGATCCATTCTCTGTAACCCTTTATCCAGATTATCCTGGTTTAACTGTGACAGGTTTTCATTCAATTCTTTCTTCATGCCTGCTTCTTCTTTTTTCTGACCCATTTGCTGTGCCATCTGCTGAAGCATCTGTGCAATCTGCTTCATTACCTGTGCAATCTGCTGAAGCATCTGTGCAATCTGCTGCATCATCTGGGCCACAGCACGAAGAGCAGCGGCAAGAGGCGGCCCTACATAAGGAATACCCTGTACGGCATCTGCCGTTGTATTCAGTCCCTGTGCAACCTGTTCAAGCATCTGCGAAACTTTATCCAGTGCCTCTCCCACCTTGTTCAGACTCTCTGAAGCCTTTGTCAGATCCTGTTCTTTTTTGGCAAAATCCTGTTCCTGTTTGCCGAAATTTTTGGCAAGGTTATCATGTTTTTTTACGTTATTCTCAAATTTTTGATTATTCTGCATCTGTTCCCTGCCATCTTTATAGGCCTGTTTTCTGGCATCACCGATTCTGGTGTCCTCACCATCGAATTGATCCCTTTTCCCGTACAGAGTATCCAGGCTTTTTATATCTCCGTAACTGGCATCTCCTGTGGCCACACCTGCATTATTATATGGTGAACTATAGGTTGCTTCAACGGCCTGCATATCCTCCTGGCCGAAGCGGGCTTTGCCCTTCGGATCCAGAGGCGATGCCACTGCTTTTGATCCTGCACCTGTAAGAGCCGTTCCGCCTGTCTGTGCATCCTTAGCGTAGGGATTGCCGGTAAAAATATCCTGAGCACCGGCAGTTGACCCTGTAGCTTCTCCCATCTGCGTACCGGTGTTCTGCCTTTCCTCTTTTAACTTTGGAATATGAGGCTTGATTTTGTCTCCGCCCTTTTTATTCTGCATGGATTCTGCTTTTGCTATGCCTCCTGCAAAAGCAGAATCGGCCTTCTGTGTACTCATACCCATAGTGGGTGTCATGGACTCCATACTGAAATTACCGATACCACCTAACATAATGCTCCCCGCCTTTCTTTTTTTAGAGAGTATAAGTTCTTCTGTGTAAATTTATCATGAAATAATGCTGGAATACCTGTCTGTAAAACACCTACAGCATAGAACCAAGCCCATCTTTAAGGAAATCAAAACCTTCTTCGTCATGATGTTCAATATGCCGGTTCTCTTTAATCCATTCTGTCTTTGCAGTCTTCATAACCTCTCT
>JBEHWO010000142.1:0-15113 GCA_040217695.1 Vulcanimicrobiota bacterium
TTCAGGCATCTGAAGGTCCATAAGTATAAGACTATAATGACATTTATCCAGAGCCTGAAGGACTTCCCTGCCGTTGGAAACAGTATCCACATAGTACCCGTATTTCTCCAGTATATTTACTGCCAGGTATCTACTTGTAACATTATCTTCTGCAAGGAGTATGCGTATTTTACTTCTTTTTTTCTTTCCTGCTTCATGTTCTATTTCTAAAGGCTCTATGTCTGCAGATTTAACTATAATAGTGTCTTTCGAAAGCTTTTCAAAAGGAACTGTAAACCAGAAAGTAGAACCTTCCCCTTCTTTGCTTTCAAAACCTATTTCACCTCCCATCATTTCACAGAGATTCCTTGAAATGGCAAGACCCAGTCCTGTACCTCCATATTTACGTGTTATAGAAGAATCCATCTGGGAAAAAGATTTAAATAGATTTTCCCTCCTGTCTGTCACTATACCTATGCCTGTATCTTTAACGGAAAATCTTAATGTAGAACTGTTAATATTATCTTCTTCCAGAATAACATAAAGAGAAACCTCTCCTTTTTCAGTAAATTTAATTGCATTACTTACAAGGTTATACAGAATTTGTCTGAGCCTCAATTCATCACCGGAAAATAAAAATGAAATATTCTCCTCTATAAAACATGTAAAATGAAGATTCTTTTCAAAAGCCTTTAAAGAAAAAATATCTTCTACCTGTTTTATTATTGTTCTGAGATCAAAGTCAACGGATTGAAGAGCTAATTTACCTGCTTCAATCTTTGAAAAATCCAGAATATCATTTATTACATAGAGTAAAGAATTGGCAGAATTTTTCGCTATTTCAATAAATTTTTCCTGTTTCGGAGTTATATCCGTATCTGAAAGTAACTCAAGCATTCCCATTACACCGTTGAGAGGAGTCCTGATTTCATGACTTATATTTGCCAGAAATTCACTTTTTGCATTATTTGCTATCTCTGCTTTTTCTTTGGCAGATATCAATTCTTCTTCTGCATGTTTGCGATGAAGTGCCACAGAAGCCTGGTTGATAAATGTTTCAATAATATCCCTGTTTTTCAATTCACTGCCTTTTCCCGTAACTATTGACATATTACCAAAAAGCTCGCCTTTTCTGGTAAAACCAATAGTATATATATTGCCGATATTAAAATCATATTCAATTTTTTTGCATAGTTCCGGGGGAATAAAATTGAAAGAAAATTCATAAAGGCCTCCTTTTATTTTAAGCAGTTTCCCGCTGATAAGCTGATTTTTTGTCTGCTCATCTACAGGAAAAGTCATACCGGTAAATAATCGGCCAATAAGTTTTTCTGCCTTATTTATTTTTTCCCTGTCACCATCTGTGGCCTGCAAAATTAAATTATTTGATATGATATCGTAAGAATTAACACTTATAAAAGCTTCACCTGTAAGTTCTCTGAGACTCCGTGCTATAAAAGCATAAATATTACCTTCCAGTGGAAATTCAACAAAATTCGTAGAAGTTCTGAAAAGGAATTCCAGATTCTGAGTATATATTTTTTTCTGCCTTTCTGCTTTTCTTCTCTCCAGAATATTTATAAAAATACCTCCAACCACTTTAAGTAAATTAATATCTTCATCTTTCCATATTTTTTCTTCTCTTTTATTACTGAACCCGAGAAATCCGATTAATTTATTATTAACAATAAGAGGTATAGAGAGAAGTGATTTTATACCGAAGCCTTCCCATATCTCTTTTTCAGCACAGGCCCCGGAAGGAAGGTCAGAAAGGCGAGTAACATTAACCATCTCTCCTTTACTGAATTTATTCATAATCCATGGAACTTTTTTAAGAGGTGCGCCTTTAATAAATTCTGCCGTACTTTTAATATTTTTTCGACACCCTTCATACATAGATTCAATTATGGACAGATCAGCTGAAAAAAGTGCTATATAAGATTTATCAATATCCAGAAATCTTGTAATTTCTTCTAAAGACAGTATTATCTCTTTATCGACTTCATCAAAAGGAAGGTTAATGAAACGACCCGATAAAAAAGTAAAAAACTCCTCGATTTCATGACGTTTTTGAAGGGCCAGTTCATGTTCTTTTCTTTCACTTATATCTCTTGTTATACCTGTCACACAGGAAGGAATGCCATTATTATCCTTCACGATTACTGCCATAACCTCTGTCCAGACAGTACTTCCGTCTTTACGTATCTGTTCCACTTCCATAATACGTCCGCCTGAACTTCCCGGACAAATATATTCTTTTTGCATCTCTTCGTAGAATATTTTTTTCACCAGTTCAAGAGACCCGGGCATCAATGTATGTAAGGGCGCAATAGCGATTGTTTCTTCCGGCGTATAACCAAGAAGTCTTTTAACAGAAGAACTCAGGTAAGTAAATTTCATATTCAGATCGCATGTCCATATAACATCTATTATATATTCATCCAGTAATCTGTAACGATGTTCAATCTTTTTTAATTCCCTGTCAATTCTCTGTCTTTCCAGTAAATTGACAAAAATTTCTCCTGTCATTTTCAGAAGATCAATATCCTCTACATTCCATTTTTTTTCACTCTTTTCAGCATTAAAGCCAATAGAGCCAATAAATCTGCTATTTAAATAAAGAGGGATACTCAGTCTGGATTTAACACCGTAATAAATAAAAGTTTCTTTTTCGGCAGATGCTTCAGAAGGTAACTCTTCCAGAGATGAAATACTAACAGGTTCAAAATTTACAAATCTATTCAGAGCCCAGGGAAAAGATTTCATTACAATGCCAGGGATTTCTCCTGTTCTGTCAGGAAGACCATCCATATGCCATTCATATAAACGTTCAATCTTTGTTCCATCAGGAGAAATAAGATAAAGATAGGCTCTATCTGCTCCGGCAAATCTACAGAGTTTTTCGAGGGCAGCATAAATCTCCCTGTCAATGTTTTCTATATCAATATTGATAAATCTCGTTGAAATATTTGAAACAAATTCCTCTATATTAAGCCTGTGCCGTATAGCAGTTTCCATTTCTTTTCTGAGAGTAATATAAGTTTTGATCTCCTGATTTTTGTTCCAGTTATTGATGAGTGAAATGACAAGACAGTAAATTTCTTTCTGTTCAAAAGGTTTTTTTATGTAGTAAATATCATTTTTTATCTCTTCTTTTATCATGTCAAGAGATAAATCTTCCGGATAGGCGGTAACAATAATCACAATAACATCGTTATCAATTTCTCTTAAAGCCATAGCAGTTTCCATACCGTCAAGAATATTCATTCTCATATCCAGTATACAGAGAGGTATTCTGCGGCCGGATTTATATTCACAGTGAAAATATTCCAGAAGATATATACCATCATCAAAGGTATGGACAGGAAATTTTTCACTGATAAATATGTTCCTGTAAACATCCAGGATAGCTTCATCATCATCTGCTATAAGAATGTGATTATTATACATTGTTTTGCACCTTTATTATTGTGCCCCGTAACGGGGAATCACGGTAGGCAATTACTATTTTAATTTTACTGAAGTGAGCATAAGCATTTAATAAAAGTTTTCCTCCCGTCACGCGTCACGAGAGCGATATGTATTATTTATGCTCAGGTCAGTAAACAAAATAAATATTTACAAGGAATTTTAACGTTTAAAAAGAATTTAGTCAATAGAAAATTACGAAATGCGTAATACGTAAAGGGAGGTAAGTAGAAAAAGCACAATCTACTTATAAAAAACCGTGAAAAATATAAGATTTAAAACCGGTCTTGCCCTGCTTATACTGAATTTCCCAGTAGGTTACGGCGGACTTGTCGTTACGGGTGCTATTGCAGCCAGCACAGAGAGACCATTCTGGCTTTTAGTCGGACTGGGATGTTATATACTTTCGTGGATTATGCTCTGTGCCGGTATTTTTCTTGCAGGAACAGAAGGAGTAAAAACAGCAAAAAATATATGGCTGAAATTTTTTAAGAAATCTAAAAATGGTGAGTCGTGAATAGTGAGTCGTGAGGCGTGAAGAGTGAAGAGATACCTGACCCGTCACGCGTTACGCGTTACGCGTCACGTAATACTTATTACGCATCACGCATCACGCATCACGACTATAACGCATTACGATAATAATTTCTTATAAAATTCTCGACAGAATCTTCCCAGGAAGGTATTACCAGATCAAGTTTTCCTGAAATTTTTTCATTGCTCATGGCAGAAAAAGCCGGTCTTCTGGCAGGTAAATTAAAAGACTCTCTTGATACGGGATATATAAATTTATCAATCTTTAATGTTTTCATTATAAATCTGGCCCACTCATATCTTGAAGCATATCCGGAATTTGTAAGGTGATATGTTCCTGTGAGTTCATGGCTCAAAGCCTTTAATGTGACAGGCACAATCGTGTTTGTATAAGTCGGCACAGATACTTCATCACAGGCAATATTTAAATATTTATTCTGTTCAGACCATTTGAGGAGTTTATAAATAAAATTCTGTTCTCCTTCTCCGAAAACCCAGCTGAGCCTGAAAATCAAATATCTCTCTGTTTCTTCTTTTAACAGGAATTCACCGAGATATTTACTTTTCCCGTATTCGTTCAGAGGTCTTACCTGATCGTCTTCTGCATAGAGACCATCGGATTTCTCTCCGTCAAAAATATAATCACTGCCGTAATGAACCAGAAAAGCATTATATTTTTTTGAAGCAAAAGCCAGATTTTTTACAGCCAGACCATTTACCCTGTAAGCCAGAGTAAAATGTTCTTCTGCAAGATCTACATGATTATAGGCAGCACAGTTTATCACAACAGATGGTTTTAACTGTTCGAAAACAGATAAGACATCACTTAAATTCCCTATATCCAGTTCATCTATATCAAAAGCAGAGATTTCTCTTCCCTGTCCGGTTAACTCCTTTACAAATGCTTTTCCGAGCTGACCTTTTTTACCGATTATAAGATATTTCATGATTTTATATAAACCTTATCCCATAAAGATTTCAAATAGGAAATCTTTTTTTCGACCCAGTCCATATGTTCTACATACCATTTCACGGTTTTCTCCATTCCTTCTTCAAATTTAACCGATGCTTCCCATGAAATCTCCGACTTAACCTTATCTGTATTTAAAGAATACCTGAAATCATGGCCCGGCCTGTCTTTAACAAAATCTATCAAATCTTCCGATTTTCCCAGTATATGAAGTATTGATTTTACCGTGTCAATATTTTTTCTTTCCTGGGAGCTGCCGATATTATAAATCTCTCCTTCTTTACCTGCCTCGATTATCTTCAATATTGCGCCGGCACAGTCAGATACATAAAGCCATTCTCTTACATTTTCTCCTTTTCCGTAAACAGGTACAGGTTTATTGCTTAAAGCTTTAAGTATAACAACAGGTACAAGTTTTTCAGGATACTGCCAGGGGCCGTAATTATTTGAAGGTCTGACTGTAATCACAGGTAATCCATAGGTTCTGTAATAAGCTCTGCCCAGCATATCTGCAGAAGTTTTACTTACGGAATAAGGAGAATTTGGACAGAGAGGCGAGTATTCAAAGAACTGACCTTCTTCCCCCAGATCGCCGTAAACCTCATCTGTTGAAATATTTATAATTTTTTTTATATCATAATTCCTGCATATGTCGAGTAAAACCTGTGTACCTTTTACATTTGCTTCTATAAAAGGAGAAGCGTTTACAATACTTCTGTCCACATGACTCTCTGCTGCCCAGTGGGCAATTACTTCCGGTTTTTCTTCAGAAAAGATATAATTTATAAATTCTCTGTTATTTATATCGGAATGATAAAAAGTGATATCTTTTTCTACTTCCTCAAGTCTTTTTAAATCTGCCGCATAGGTAAGTTTATCCACAAGGACAATATTATGGCCGGATCTGACACACTGTCTTATGAATTCACTGCCTATAAAGCCGGCTCCACCTGTAACGAGTATTTTCATAATTATTTATCTCCTTATTAATCGTGATGCGTGATGCGTGATGGGTGATGCGTTATAATCGTGACGCGTAACGCGTGACGGGTGACGGGTGGCTCGTGATGGGTGATGCGTGTTTTCACCGGTACCGGGCAAACACAGGTGTTCGCCCCTACGACTCACTATTCACTATTCACGACTCACTGTTCACCGATAAAACTCCAGTACCTTATCCACAACATAATCTTTCTGTTCTTTTGTCAGTTCCGTATAAACAGGCAATGCAATGGTTTCTTCAGCTATCTTCTCGGCGACAGGTAAATCACCCTTTTTGTAACCGAGATAACTGAAACATTCCTGAAGATGAAGAGGCACAGGATAATAAATTTCACAGCCCACACCACTGGTCTGAAGATATTTCAGGAGTTTATCTCTGTTGCTGACTCTTATAACATACTGATTATATATAGAATAATTATAATCTTCCACATAAGGTGTTACAATTTCTGTTCCTGAAAATCTTTCATTATAATATTTTGCATTTCTCCTTCTGCCGGAAGACCAGCTATCCAGATATTTTAGTTTGACCAGTAATATGGCAGCCTGAAGTGTATCAAGCCGGAAATTTCCTCCCACTATTTTATGATAATATTTTGGTTTTGCCCCATGATTTCTTAATATCTCCAGCATATCTGCCAGCTTTTTATCCTGAGTAACAACCATACCTCCATCGCCGCATGCTCCGAGATTTTTAGAGGGGAAGAAAGAAAAACATCCGAAGTCACCCATACTTCCTGCTTTATAAGATATTTTATCCTTCTGATAAATAGAACCTATAGACTGGGCTGCATCTTCTATAACCTTCAGACCGTTATTCCTGGCTATCTTCATAACAGGTTCCATATTACACATCTGTCCGAACAGATGAACAGGTATAATGGCTTTAGTTTTATCTGTTATCTTTTTTTCAATCTTTTCAACATCTATATTATACGTTTTTTCATCTATATCAACAAATACAGGAACAGCACCGACCCTGTGAATACAACCGGCAGTGGCAAAAAAACTGTACGTTGTAGTTATAACCTCATCACCCGGCTTAATATCCGCTGCCATGAGTGCTGCAAGAAGGGCATCTGTTCCTGATGATACGGACACGGCATATTTAGTTTTGCAATAATCTGCTATCTTTTCTTCCAGTTCTTTAACTTCAGGACCTATTATAAATTTTTGATGTTCAAAAACCTTTTCTATTGCTTCCGTAACTTCATCTTTTATTGAAATATACTGTGCTTTTAAATCCAGCAGTGGCACATTCATACATATAGCTCCTTTTTTTAATAATAAGTGAGAATACTCATCACCTGTACTTATTTTTACAATTTTTATGACAGACATTATTCTACAGAACTATCTTCATTCCTTTTCATAGATAAACCTGCACTGAAAGCAAGAATAATAAAAAAATAAAGGCCACTCTTAACATCTCCCATAACAAAATCTATCTGATTAAATATTAAAAATCCTGTAAGTCCTGCTATCAAGCCGTATAAAATTTCTTTATATTCCATATTCCCGGGGACCGACATACAGATTTGCCTGAATATATTCAGAAGAAACCACAAAAAAGCTATTAAACCCGGAATGCCCATTTCTACGGCCATATTAAGAAAAAGATTATGGGCATGCCAGGGGCGGGAAACTTCTTCAGGTAACGTCTCTTCTCCCGGCAATATATAAAGAGGATATACATCATGAAAATTACCTATTCCAATACCTGTCAGAGGATGTTCCCTTAATATTTTCAGAGATTTAAAAAATATAAATTGTCTGCTTTTATCCGAATAGTTATGAAATACGTAGGATTTTAACGTTTCTTTATGTAAAAATAACATCAAAGATAGACCTGTAAGAGTTAAAACAATTAAAGGTATAAGGATAAACCTTTTCTTTTGTCCGAATAAATATCCCATAAGGACTGCAGCTGCCGCAAATCCAATCCACCCTGCCCTGGAATAGGTAGAAATCAGGCAAAAAACACCGCTCCCGAAAAGTACGGCAAACAATATTTTATAAAAAAGATTAAATTTTTTTAAAAAGATGGCTCCGAAAATCACAGGTAATACAAGAACTATAGAAGCAGAAAAACTGTTAGGGAAAATAAAAAGAGAATTCAGCCTTCCCCTGTGCTCGACAGTTCCGTTTTCAAGGGTTACATCCATCCAGGTACTGTATTTATTGAAAATAAATTGCAATAAGCCTGCAATAATTATAATAGAAAAAGATATAATCAGAAGAGAAAGAATTATTCCTCTGCGTTCAGGCTTAAATCTCATATAAATTATAATCACATAAAACATCAGAATAGCTAATATGACACATAGCAGAGCATTCAATGAAGCCATCCTGTTAAGAGCAACAGATATGGAAATCATCCCTGTCAGAAAAAGGATTATTAAAGGATATTCAAAGGGGGTTCTCAAATAATTTTTAAGAGGTCCCCTGAGAAGTACTACAAAACCGATTAAAGAAAGCAAAAGACCAAGAGCAGTGAGATGGTCGGCAGAAGGAGTAAAAAGAAACATCAAATAGATACCGGCACCGAACAGTTTTACCCAGAAATTTTCAGCAAACACTTTTTTCCTCTTTTCATAAGAATAAGACCGGATAATGAATATAATCATGACGCGTAACGCGTGACGCGTAACGCGTGACGCGTAACGCGAGGATAATAAACGTTCTAACAATTTGCCAGGAAATTTTGACACATTACAGGATAATCCTTCTTAGGAATAACAATTAAATAAATGTCTCAAATATATTAAATCGTGACGCGTAACGCGTAACGCGTGACGCGAGGGAAGAGACTATTAATAAATTTCCATTCCTTATTTCAGACATTTTAAAGATTGACTTTATTGATCTGAGAATTCCTCCGGGATTATGTTTAAAAATGACAGGTTCTTCCTCCCGTTACGCGTTACGCGTCACGAGATCTTATACTCGCCTCAGTAATAGCAGGAAACCAGGAAAATCCGGAAAGAATTCTATAAAATACAAGAAAAAAAATAAGAGGCAGTAAAAAGAGTCTTAAAAATAACCATATAAGCCCTGAAATTAACTCCATGTTTATATTCACACCCTGTCTAATCAGGTTAAACCATGCCAGGGAAGCAAGGGATAAAAGAATCACCATAAAGATAATATTTTTCTTATTTTTCACCTTCTTTTCTTTTTTCTTCCTGAATATATATTTCACGGTGACGGTAAAAATACTTATAAAAACCCCCGGTCTGAAAATTTCGATACAGGCAACAGGGAAAACAGTGAGAAAAAACAGTGTCCATCCCTGAAACCATCCGAATCCCAGCAAAGACTCCATTTTATCAAAGTAAAAAAATCCGTCTGTAAAGAATTTAAATAGTGCCATAAAAGGAATTTTAACAACCATACTATGGTTCATAAAGAAAGGAATTCGCAGAAGAGTAAAAGTTAAAATAAAGGAAGACCATATAAGGACAATGTAAGTGAATATAGTTTTTAACACATAAATAAATTTTTCTTCTCTGTGTTTTTCATTTATTTCTTCTTTACCATAATTACGAAATATAAAACCGCTGAGAAGCATTATCTGAAATAATATAAAAGACAGATCTGAAATAAAAAATGACAGGGAAGATAAGGATTTAAGTATAACTATTATAATAAAGCATGAAGCAGAAAAAAGAGGCGGAAATATGTTAATATATTTAGATTTTATAAAAAAACTTGAAATCAGATAAGAGATATAAAAAAAACAGAGGAACAGACCAAGATTTCTTATATTGGATGCAATAAGTCTGTAATGGTCATGCACAGTACATAATTTCTCATCTGTTCTGCCGGAAACCAGATTGAGCCAGTTAACTGTTTCTTTGATTAACAGAGGATCAATTATTTCACTGGAATGATCGGAGAAAGGTGATATTACCAGTTTTCTCCCCGTATTTTCCTGAATATTTCCGGATATTTCTCCTGTTTTCTGCTCTTTATTTCCTGAAGATTCTCTCAGGGCACAAAGCATTTCTTCAGGAGGATGGAGGAGATCATAACATCCGCAAGCAAGCAATACAGATGGTTCTGCAGAGGGAAGCGTATAAATGGACATACCGTAACTTATAACAGTTTTAACTTCAGGAGCTCTTTTAGATGCAGTATATGCCACATCACCTCCCCAGGAATGGCCCATAAGGGCAATTTTAGAAGTATCTACATCGTGTCTGTTTTTAAGGTACTCTATACCTGCCGTTATATATTCTGGAAAATCTATATTTCCTATCAATTTTGATACAGGTCGTTTTAATGAAGGCACAAGAACAGCATAACCGGCTCTGCACATTTCCACACTGAAGGTGTGCATCATTTTCTGTGTAGAAACTACACCGTGGCATGTAATTACAACAGGAGGTTTCGCTATTTTCGGAAGATATAGAATGGCATGAACATTATATCCGGAAGAGGTTTTATAGTAAACCTCCTCGATACTGTAATCACGGAAGGCAAAAAAAAAGCTGAACAATGAGCCGGATAAAGCCAGTATAAGTCCTGCAAAAAAAATAACTTCAAAGGGATTTTTAACGGAAATATTTATAAAAATCCTTCCCCTCTAAATCGTGACGCGTAACGCGTAACGCGTAAAGTATGCTACTGTATTCCTCGCGTCACGCGTCACGCGTCACGCGTTACGATATAATTATTTATCGGCAGGTAAAAAAAGCAACCCCTGTTCCGTTATAACCCTGGGAGTTCTTCCGAGATGTTCATAGGCGCAATTACTTGCTCTTCTTCCGGAAGGGGTTCTCAGGAGAAATCCAATTTTAAGTAAAAACGGTTCAACAGTATCTTCCAGAGTATCCTTCTCTTCATTCAATGTAGCCGCTATTGCTTCAATACCGACAGGCCCGCCGTTATATACATCTATTATAACTTCAAGAAAAGCCCTGTCCAGAATATCGAGGCCCATCTTATCAACACCCTGCAATCTCAGAGATTCGTCTGCTATGTCTTTAGTGATTTTACCTCCTCCTTTTACCTGTGCATAATCTCTTACACGGTGAAGGAGACGGTTGGCAATTCTCGGTGTTCCTCTGGAACGTCTGGCAATCTCCCCTGCCCCTCCGTCATCTATGTGAACATTTAATATTTTTGAGGCACGAAAAACTATTTTTTCCAGTTCTTCCACAGTATAAAAATCAAGATGATGAAGTATGCCGAATCTGTCTCTCAGAGGTGCAGTAATAAGACCTTTTCTCGTAGTGGCCCCTACAAGAGTAAATCTTTTTAAATCCAGTTTTATTGTTTTTGCATAGGGACCTTTATCAATAACAAAATCAATCTGAAAATCCTCCATTGCAGGATAGAGAAATTCTTCTACAACCCTGTTCAGTCTGTGTATTTCATCTATAAACAGTATATCTCCCTGATTTAAATTGGTGAGTATACCCACCAGATCATGGGCTTTCTCAAGAGCTGGCCCCGATGATGATATAATTTTACCGCCCATTTCACCTGCTATAATCTTTGCAAGGGTAGTTTTCCCGAGCCCCGGAGGACCGTAGAAAAGAACATGATCAAGAGGTTCCTGCCTCATAAGAGCAGCCTTTATGGAAATCCTGAGATTTTCCACAACCCTTTCCTGACCTATATATTCACCTATAGTCGCCGGCCTTATAGAATCATTGTCTTTATCTTCTTCAATTTGCTGTGCTGTTACTATTCTTTCTCTCATGGACGTAATGGGTGATGTGTGATGTGTAATGGTTGATAATATCGTAACACGTAACGCGTAACGCGTGACTGGTAGCTACTCACCACTCACTCCTTAAATTCCTTCCTTCCAGATCAAATTTATAAGTTCTTCTGATGTTTTTATGTCAGGCTTATGTAAAAGTGCTTTTTCTATCTTCTTTAAAGCATCTGTTTTATTATATTGAAGTTGAAGTAAGACTTCAAGGGCTTCATCTTTTATATCAACAGGAATAAATACAGGTTTTCTGCCAGGTTCAGAAATTTCACCTTCTTCCGGAACAATAAATCTGGATAATTTACCCTGAAGTTTTGCAATTATTTCTTTAACCTTTCTGGGGCCTATGCCGGGCATGGTTTTAAGAAAGGTTTCATCGGCACAATCTATTGCTCTGGCAATTCTCGAGAAAGGATAAATGAGTGACTTAACGGCAGTTTTTGGTCCAATACTTGTAATGGATATGAAATGTTCGAAAAATTCTCTTTCCATTTCACTGTTAAAACCTATCATTACAGGTGTGCCTCTCGACGGGGTAAGCTGAAGATAAAAATAAATTACAAGGGTAATATCTTCGTCTTTCGGCCTGTTTTCCAGTGTTTTCAATATGGATGACGGCACAAGGACTTCAAAGCCCAGGCCGTTTACATCAACAATCACACCGTTTTCAACGAATTCCAAAATTTTCCCTCTGATTCTGGTTAACATAGATTTCTCCCGAAGTCATTATTTACTGACCTTACCATAAGCATGTAATAAAGGTTTTTCTCCCGTGACGCTAACGCGTCACGGGAGCATATATGTATTATTTATGATCACCTCAGTAAACGCATTACGCATTACGATTTAAAAATTTCTTTTTTCCCCATATTGATATGGGTAAGGGCAATAGCCAGGGCATCTGTAACATCATACGGTTCCGGCAGTATCTGAAGTCCAAGTTCTCTTGACATCATAAACTGTACCTGTTCCTTCGTCGCTCTTCCGCGGCCTGTTATAGATTGTTTGATTTCAGTAGCACCATAACTTGATACAGGGATATCACGAATAGCTGCAGCCAGATATATAACTCCTCTGGCATGTCCCATCATAATCGCCGTTCTTGGATGTTTGTAATGAGAATAAAGTTTTTCCACAGCAACTGCATCAGGCCTGAATTCATCAATAACACCCGATATGCCGTTAAAGAGTACTTTCAACCTTACAGACAATTCATCACACGATCTGGTCTTGACCACTCCGCCTTCGATTAATGTAATCTTCTGTCCCTGTTCCTGAAGGAGACCGTAACCTGTAGTGATAAGACCCGGATCTACCCCCATGACTACCATTAATCGAGTTTCTCCATTATCTCATCCGATATGTCAAAATTGGAATATACTTCCTGAACATCATCGTAATCTTCAAGAAGATCTATCAATTTCAAAACCTTTTTCGCACCGTCTTCGTCGAGCGAAACTGTCGTTTTAGGCAGCATAGAAATCTTGCTGTCTTCAGGTACAAAACCATTTTTTTCCAGTGTTTCCCTCAGAGCTTGAAAATCCTGGGGCGAACATGTAACTTCTATATTTTCATCTTCACTGTTTACGTCATCTGCACCTGCATCGGTGGCTACCATAAATATATCGTCTTCCTTTACCTTCCCGGAACTGAAGGTAAATATACCTTTTTTATCAAACATCCAGAGAACACATCCGCTTTCTCCGAGACTTCCGCCATTTCTGGACAATATATTTCTTACATCTGCTGCAGTACGATTTCTGTTATCTGTAACTACACTGATTAATAAAGCCACTCCTGCCGGGCCATATCCTTCATATAAAATTTCCTCGAAGGTACTTCCGTCTTTTGCATCTCCTGTGCCTTTCTGTATGGCTCTCTTAATATTTTCCTGAGGCATATTAACACCTCTGGCTTTTTCTATAACGACACGAAGACGAAAATTACCTGCAGGGTCTCCTCCTCCTTCTCTGGCAGCTATTATTATTTCCCTTGCTACCTTCGTAAACATCTTGCCTTTCTGTGAATCCACTTTGGATTTACGAAGTTTGATATTATGCCATTTAGAATGGCCTGACATAATTGTTCCTCCTTCATAAACAAACTAAAAACAGGAGGGTAAATTCCCTCCTGTTCGGGTTAAGATAAAATTATCTCTTGCTGAACTGGAATCTCTTCCTTGCCCTTTTTCTTCCGTATTTCTTACGTTCTTTTTCACGGGCATCTCTTGTTAAAAATCCACCTTTTTTCAATATACTTCTGGTGGTAATATCATAAGCAAGTAAAGCCCTTGCAATTCCGTGACGGACTGCTCCTGCCTGACCGGATTTACCTCCTCCTTTGACTGTAGCTACTACGTCAAACTGGCCAAATCCCTTTGCTGCTTCCACAGGTTGAAGCAATATCTTTTCCAGAACGCTTCTATTTAAATAATCTGCCATAGGCATGTCATTTATAGTAACCTTACCTTCACCGGGACTGATCCAGACTCTTGCTACAGAAGTCTTTCTCCTCCCTGTGCCATAAAACCATTTACTCAAATTAGACAATACATTTCCCTCCCCGCTTAACAAAACTGATTAAATATTAAAAATCAACACGTTCAGGCATCTGTGCCTCATGTGGATGAGAAGAACCTTTATATATTTTAAGTTTTTTCATTCTTGGTTTTCTTAATTTATTTTTAGGCAACATACCATTCACGGCAAATTCTATAACCCGTTCCGGATACTTTGCCAGTAAATCTCCACAGGTAACTTCCTTTAATCCTCCCGGGTAACCGGAATGACGATAATATATCTTATCTTCAAGTTTTTTACCTGTTACTCTTATCTTTTCCGCATTAACAACTATAACTCTGTCTCCCACGTCTACATTGGGACAGTAAGTCGGTTTAGTCTTACCCATCAGTATTCGAGCAATACCGGTAGATAATCTGCCAAGAGTCTTACCGCTGGCATCTACAATCCACCACTTCTTTTCAACTTCTTGAGGATTCATAAAACTGGTCTTCATATAATCCCTCCTTCCTGAGCCAGAAAAAAATATTAAAAATTTAATGTCTAATTTTAGTATAAAAACTCTTTTCTGTCAAGGATGATAATGGAAAGAATTTAAAAATTATTATAAAATTCACTTTGCATCAAAGAATTTCCCTGCTATAATAAGCGTGAGATTTAACGAGGCAAATAATTTAACAGATATAAAGCAGGGTGTTTTTATAATGTCAGAAGATAATAAACCTAAAGATAAAAAAGTTGGAAATTATCTTTTTCAGGGAGACTGGGTGGAGAAAGACGGTATAAAATGGGCTTTTTTTGCAGATGAATTAAAAACTACCGATTACAGTACAGAGGAACTGGAAAAAGAAAGAAAAAAAGAACAGTCAGAAAAAATAAAAAAAGAAGATAGTAAAATAATAAAATCTCCCGAACC
>JBEHWO010000143.1:0-15075 GCA_040217695.1 Vulcanimicrobiota bacterium
ATATTATAATTAAATCGGGTTCCGGGTTTCAGTTTTTTGGTTTTCTTAACCAACACCCGGCATCATTAACCTTTAAAATTCGGAGGATTAATATGAGAGGCACAGACGAACAACTCTCAGATAACATATTACTGCAGAATCGATATAAAATTATTGATCTCATACATACAGGGCCTGTAAGTAAAACGTACAAAGGAATCGATATAAAAGATAACAGTTATGTATTTATTAAAGAAGTAATCAATACCTATACAGATCCTTCATTACGTTACCAGGCTATAGAACAATTTAAAGATGAAGTTAACATTTTCTTCAAGTTAAAACAGGCAAATCTCCCTAAATTTAAAGATTATTTTGATCATGATAATAACAGATATCTTATAATTGAATATATAGAAGGAGACAGGCTGGATATATTTATTCAAAGAGAGGCAAATTTTATAAGTGAAAAACAGATAATTAACTGGTCTATTCAGTTATGTGAGGCTCTTTCATACCTTCATAATACAAAACCTCATCCTGTTATTTTCAGGAATATGGCTCCATGGAGCATAATAGTCTCAGAAGACGGGACATTGAAACTTATGGATTTCGGTATATCCAAAATATATGAATATGGCTCCAGTACAAGAACTATTGCCAAAACTATAAGTAAATACTATTCCCCTCTCGAACAGCATGGAGGCATTACGGACACAAGATCTGACATATATTCCCTGGGAGCTACCATGTATTATTTAATAACAGGAACTGATCCCATGGATTGCGTGGATAGAACCATAGAAGATGAACCGATGAAATCCTGCAGAGAACTGAACTGTAATATTTCTTCACAACTGGAATATATAGTTATGAAAGCAATGGAAATTGATAAAGAACATAGATATCAGTTTATAGAAGACATGAAGAGTGATTTAATTAAAATAAGTCATACGGCACATAATATGCCGGTCATAAAAAAAGATATTACCACGGCACATACTCCCCTGCCAGGGTCTTCTATAAAAATAAACCTGCCACCTAAAGAGATCAAAACACCGGTTCAGGAAGAAAAAAAAGATTTGAAATTTTTCACTCCGAGAAGCCTCACTCCTTCTAAAGATATTTCCAACAAGATAAAAGAAATGAGAGCGGTAAATAAAAAGCAGAGAGCAGCAGGAGAAACTCCCGAATTACACTTCGGGAAATTAATAAGAGGAAGATATAAAATAACAGAATTAATGAAAACAGGTTATTTAAGTAAGAGCTATAAAGGAATAGATATAGAAAAAGATGAGATCGTAACTATTAAAGAAATTTTTTATGACCTTTATCTGCAATCTGAAGAAAAGAGAGAAATAATAGAACAATTACATACAGAAACAGGAACTCTTATAAATCTGAGCCATCCGAATTTACCGGTTTTCGAAGACTATTTTTATAATGAAGGCAAACATTATCTTATTATGGAATATATAGAAGGGGAAAATATGACATCAATTATTGAAGATTTTGTTCCTCCCTGGGAAATAGTAGTAGAATGGGCATATCAGTTATGCGATGTTCTTGCCTATCTTCATAGCAAAAAGCCAAGACCGATTATTTTCAGAGGCCTGTGCCCGGATAATATTATACTTGAATATACAGGTAAGATTAAATTAATCGATTTTGGTATTTCAAAACTTTATGATCCCGATGAAAAGACTATTTCTGTGGCAAAAGTAGCAAATACCAACTTCTCTCCTCCTGAACAATATAGCGGTCATACAGATAAACAAAGTGATATCTATTCGCTCGGTGCTACTATATATTATCTTCTTACAGGCATTTTACCGGTAGATTCAGTTGACAGGGTTATATCAAATCTGCCCCTTGCACAGGGAGAATTCAGCGGAAATATTCCCCGGGAAATAAAAGAACTGATATTCAGAGCAACAGAAATAGATAAAAATAGAAGATTCCAGGATATGTCAGAAATAAAAAAACATCTAAAAACCATTATTCACCGATATTCATTAAAGCTCCCCTTATAGCCTGCTGAACCTGAATATTTTCATTTTTAACTTTAAGGGCTTCCTGTAAAGAAGCAAAGGCTTTTCTATCTTTCAGCTCTCCCAGAGCATTGGCAGTTGCAATACGTACAGACATATCAGGGTCTTTTAGCATTTTACAGAGAGGTTTTACTACCATTTTCGGATCGGCAATTTTCCTGCCGAACTGTTCTACAACTGCTTTTCTTACAGACGGATTTTCATCGTTTAATCCATCTGACAAGAGTACATTAATAGCCGCAGCGCCATTAATCCTTCCGAGAGCTTCAACTGTGCTCAGACGAACAAGATAATAAATATCTCTTTTTAAAATATTTTTCATAGGCTCCACTGCTTCTACGGCCTTTAATTTTCCGAGTGCTATAACGGCACTGGTTCTTACAGTCCAGTCCTTATCTTTCAATGTATCTATAAGTGGTGTTATACCGTCCTTATAATTAAGATCGCCCAGGGAAATAGCTGCAGCGGAACGTACTGAAGACGCTTCTTCTTTATTTTTTAATATTTCCAGTATTTTCACAGATGCATCTTTATTTTTCTTTTCAGCCAGACGATAAATAGATATACTCTTTGTAACATTATTTTTGCTGTCAAGGCTTCTCATAAGTCTCCAGTCTGCACTCAACCAGTAAGCAGCAGTAAAGGCAAAACATAAAAGTATAATAAAAATACTTGTAATCTGTTTTTTTCTTTCCGCTGCCTTTCTTGCATGTACATAAGGAGTAGATGCTTCTGTTTCGTCCCTGTCTTTAGATTCACCTCTCTGTATGGCGGCATCACACTCGGCAGCCATTTTTCTTGCCCCCGTATTGTTTGGATAGGACAGGATATATTTTTCAAAACATACCTTTGCTTTTCTATAATTTTTCATATGATACAGACATACTCCCTGATTATAAAGTAAATCTGTTTCCTCTTCACCTAACTCTATTGAATGGGAATAACTGTTAAGTGCTTCTCTGTAGTTTTTACTTTTCTCAAGAGCTTCACCCTGCATCTTCCATACATATTTATCCTTCGGATTCTTTTTCAGAGAGTTTCTAAAGGCTATGAGAGCCTTCTGAAAATCATTGTTCTGCAAATAAGAACGCCCTTCAAGACCTTCCATAACACCGCTTTTTGTTCTCAAATTCTCAAGCTCATTTCTAAGACCCGGTATATTAAACCCCTGCTGTTCAAGAAGGAAAAAAAGTTCCACTGCTTCAATATAACATCCTATTTTAACAAGGAGATTACCTTTTTCTGAAAAAGCCTGGGCTTTTATCTCTGTATCAAGTTCACCTGCTTTTGTCATACATGGTATGGCTTCCGTATAACGTTTAAATTCTTTTAGAATTAAACCCTTATAATACCAGGCTTTAGCAAATTCATCATCATGGCCGATAGCTTCTTCTACCAGTTCCATAGCCTGTTTATAATTTTTTTCTTCATAAATCTTTACAGCCTGGGTAAGTACTGCTTTAGCCTTCGCTGGTCTGCGTTGTTTCATTCATCATTCCTCCCGGGACACTTTATAACACTTTAAATAAACCTGTAAGTGAATAACGGCGATTAAATCGTCTTTTATTTGTATTATCTTCAATTCTTCCTTTTATAATAGCTGTAAAATATTTGGCTATTACATAAAACCCAAGTTCTTCCATCAATTTTCTATCGGAAGTATCAAAACGGGAAACCTCGGCAAAACACTTGTATCCTTTATTTTCAACAAGTCTTGCCAGTTCGGCAAGCAATAAAATAGCATATTCGTTATTGTTGTATTCCCTGTTCATTATAACTCTGATTTCGGAGCAATTATTTCTCACCGGTTGATGATAGCCAATACCTGTAACGGTAGAATCCTCAAGTAAACAGAAGTATATATCCTTATCTATGGAATTATGCAATATGTCCTTCTGGATTCCGCCTCCTCCGTAATCTACTGCTGATAATATATTGCAGCACTCTTCAATTATATCAATAGAAAGAGGAGAAAAACGAAGTGAAGAATTATCAATTTCAGGCAAAATATGCCGCCTGTCTCTTACAAGCAGATACCCGCCTTTTTCCAGATCAATCAAATAATTAAATACCAGGTTTATAAGTAAACTATCATCACTTCTTATATTAACCACAGGAGAAGACAGTTCTTCCAGAGCTTTACAAAAGCATTCGTCAGCAAAATAATCATATTCTTTCTTCACATAAAAATCCAGAATCTCAGAATTTTTAACTATATAATAACCGACTGGCTCACCATTTTCTATAAATGCATGGACACTTCCGCCATAAATAAGCCTTTCCTGAAAGGCACCAAAACATGGAAAAAGTAATTCATTTAATTTCTGCTTTCTTAAACTTCTTATATTCTCAAGAGAAGATTTTACTGAATTCAATATATAGCCTTCCTTACAATCAAAGTTTATCTACAAAGCATTACTATTATAGCAATAGACATCTAATAATACAACCCCTTCAGAAGTTATTGATTTCCTTAAAGATTTATGATAAAATTAAACAAAAATAAAGTTATAAGGAAGAGAAATATATGGCCATGTGGAGAAAAAAAATAAAAGGTTTTACATTACTTGAAATAATGATTGTTATCGGTATAATATCAGTACTGATGTCAGTTCTTATGCCATCTTTGCAGAGGTCCCGTTCTCAGGCCAAACTTGCAGTGTGTATGGAAACAGTAAAAAATACTGCTACAGCAGTAGAAACCTATTCAATGGAACGGGAGAACCAGGGACCTCCTGCCGCCCTGACAGCACTGGTTCCAGCATATTTAAAAATTGTACCCATTGAACCGGTATGCCTGAAAGAATACGACTATCAGGTATCGGCTCTTGCAGGTAAAAATTTTACCATTTCCTGCCCCGGTACAGAACCAAATCATAAGGTGCTTGGCATACCGGTCGGCCATCCTTTATATAGTCCCACAACAGGTCAGGAAAAAGGTATAGGAATTTAGTAGAAAAAATGAATTTTATCAGTGGTTTTTCCAGAAGCTGTGTAAGTACCTGTTTTTACTGGGCTGAAGCCGATGTATTACTGGATTGCGGACCCTTTGCCTCTATATACGGAATAAATGCGGAGCATATATTTATATCTCACTGCCACAGTGATCATATAAGCGGTATAGTGAACCTGATTTATATAAAATATTACAGAAATAAACTCCAGGGCATCAAAATCCATACTCTTCCCGGTCTATGTAAATATATAAAAGATTTACTATCCATAAGTTTTCAAAAAGGCGTAATTCAAACCTCTGACATAGAAATAAATCCTATAACCGATGAAGGGATAAAAATAAAAAATGATATTTACTGTTATCCACTGCCTACATATCACAGATGTGAAAGTACGGGATTTACGTTCATTAAAGGAAAAACAGTAGAACTGACGTACACATCTGACACAAACAGTAATGTATTAATCAATCCCTTTGTAACAGACGCAAAACATCTTATCATAGAAACCACATATCTTGAAAAAAAGGACATAGAGAAAGCAAATTCACGGGGCCATATGGCATTACCGGAACTGGAAAATTTTATCCGTAAATTTAAAGGTGAAAAAATATATCCTGTCCATTTTCTTGAAACATATAATACAGCGGATATTTATAATGCCATAAAAAACATGAAATTTAATTTCCTCTTTAACCCCATAGGATTAACCCTGTAGGGGCGTTTAATTAAACGCCCTTTAATTAAACACCCCATGCATAACCTTTTACAATCCGGGACTCGGGCTCGGACTGGGTGTTACAGACGGTGCGGGAGTAGCAAAAAACGGCATATAGGACCTGGGTGGAGTAATCTTATCTTTAACAACATCAGGCTTTATCTGCAAAAGATTACCGGTTAACATAGGAATATTAAGGTTCCACTGTTCCCACCCTCCGGTATTGGTTGTATCAATTTCAGCAGGAGAGGTAGGAGGCTGATCTGAAGAGGTAAGAGAACTATGTCCGCCGTCTACCATACTTTTTTCATCCTGAAAATTCTTATGATAAAATTTCACTTTTCCATTAAAAACCCTGAGAATTGTCTTATTGTCATTTGAAGAAACATCAAAGTCTGATCCAAGAGGCTCAATAAAGGCATTATCAGTAACTATCTGCAGCTTTTGAGTATCAAATTTATTCGATTCTTTCTGTGATACCCATAATGCTCCTTCTATGAGATTAACCTTACAGGAATAACCTTCTCCCCTGGCTCTCTGTATATAATCAATTCTGAGTTCGCTATTTTCTCCCATTCTGACAGAAGTCTCTTTTGATACAACAAACACCACTATAGATGAGCTATCAGTCTTAAGCTTGTCTCCATTGGTCAGTTCAGTGTAACCGGCAAGTTTTTTCATTCCCGAATTATCGGAACTTTTTCTTATATCCACATCTCCGTTATAATAAACTACAGGAAGGCCGAAGGAAGGGAAAAATACTTTAAACATCGTATATAATACAGTAAGGACTATTACAGCAGAGACAGTAATCCAGGCAAATTTCGGAACCCTGGAAACTTTTCTTTTCACCTTGCTGACATAAATACTGACAGGTGAAGGTTTGGGTAATTTTTCTGCCAGCATATCATAAAAATTCAAGGAAGCTTTTTGTCTTACAATACCATTCATTGCTGCCTGTATTGCTTTTAATTTTTCTGCAATTACAGAACAGTTAGGGCATGACCTTATATGGGTTTGCATTTTTATATACTCAGAAGCTTTTGGTTTATCATCTTCTTCACCAAGATAATACCTTCTGAGATCGTCTTCAAATTGTGTACAGCTCATGATAACTCCTTCCCCTGTGTTGTTTTATATTTAATCTCCCAGGCAGGTTCCTGTTTAAAGATTTATTTTACGATATAAATATATATCCTTCACAATAACCTGATAAATCCTGGCAATCCTTTAATCTTATTATGCCGGTCAAAATTAATTCAGCATTTTTTGCAATTTAATCTTGGCAAGAAAATTTCTGTTTTTAATATTTTCTTCCGGCATGTCAAGTATAGAAGCCATATCTTCATAGGATAATTTTTCAATATCTCTCAGTACAAGAACAGTTCTCAATTCATCAGGTAATATTTCAATGGCCTGGAGTACAAGATCTCTAAATTCTTTTGTCTTATATTTCTTTACGGAATCCTTCATTAATTCTTCCTGTTTATGGTTAAAAAGATATTCTATCTCTTCTTCCGGATTTGTATAGTCAGAGCCGTTTCCTGAACTCTTATCCCTGAGTCTGGATAATTCAAAATTTGCCATATTGAGAGCAAGCTGATATAACCATATAGTGAAAGCTCTTATATTTTCGAGGTTCCTGAGATTATTGTGAACTTCAAGAAAAACTTCCTGAGAAAGTATTTCAACTCTCTCTTTTGTAACTCGAGAACCAAGAAGATAACAAAGGGTATTAAAAATATCATCTTTATAACCTTCTACAAGTTGTTTAAAAGCTTCTTCATCGCCATTAAGGAATTTTTCTATTAAAGTAACATCATCCTGTTTTTTCATAATGTTCACTTCCCCTATTCAGTGATCAGTTACCAGTGATCAGTTACCAGTAGAGCTAGTTTATAGTTTTAGGTTTATAGTTTATGGTTAAGGATAAAATTAATCTTTAAGCTCTCAACCCTGAACTATAAACTTACCATAACTGGTAACTGTTCACTGTTACATGATATTCATAAAAATACATTTCAAATATTTACTTTCAGGCATAGACAGAAGAACCGGATGATCTGCAGACTGATTACCACAGGCAATTATCCTGGCATCTCTTTTTGCTTCCGTTGAAGCTTCTTTTAATAATCTGAAAAATACATCTTCTCTGAGATTATGAGAGCATGATGAGGTAATTAAAACTCCTCCCGGCAGAAGTAGTTTCATTGCTCTTAAATTCAGTTCCCTGTAACCGGCTATTGCTTCTTTAACCTTCTTTTTACTTTTCACGAAAGCCGGCGGGTCTAAAACTATCCAGTTAAAAAATTCCTTTTTTGCAAGACAGTTACTTAAAAAATCAAAAACGTCGTCTTTTATAAATTTTATTTTATCAGAACACAGATTCATAGAAGCATTTGCCCTGGCAAGTGTTATAGCAGCATCAGAAGCATCGATACAGGTTACGTCAGATCCATTTCCGGCCCTGAGAGCCCATGCCCCTGAATAACAAAAACAATCAAGCCCTTTTCCTGAAAGATTTAAACTGCTGAAATAATCTCTGTTAGATCTTTGATCAAGAAAAAAACCGGTTTTCTGTCCATCCCAGAGATCTACTTTAAAGCGGACAGAACCCTCCTCTATGGAAAAGTCATGGAGTTCGTCTTTTTGAATTCCACCTAAGATTATCTTTTCCTGCTTGAGACCTTCTAATTTTCTAAAAGGTGAATCATTTCTCAAAATTATAGCTTCAGGAGAAAGAAGTTCCCTGAAAATATCCAGAATATCATTCATTAATCTCTCAATACCAAGGGTCAGGAACTGTATTACAAGAAACTTACCATATCTGTCTGCTATAAGGCCCGGAAGAAAATCCGATTCACTGAAAACAATTCGAAAAGCATCTCGCTTACCTGTAATCTTATCTCTATAATTAAGAGATTCCGTAATACGTGAAAAAAGAAATTTTCTATCTATGGCAATATCTTCCCTGGAAAGAATCCTTACTGTAATCAGACTATGGGAATTAAAATAACCGGTACAGACATATTTCTTTTTAAAATCATAGACATCCACTATATCTCCGTCATAATATATACCTTCAATACTGTTTATTTCATTACTGAAGATCCAGGGATGCCCGTTCTTGACTCTATTTTCTTCATTTTTCTTAAGATAAATTTTAGGTCTCATCAATAGTATCGTGACGCGTGACGCGTGACGCGTGACGCGAGGATATTCCTGTATATTTATAAAGTATATAAATAATTTCTTTTTAATTTTTATAAATCCTTTATTTTAAAAAAGAAAATCATCTGGTAAGATTGATAACAGAAAAATACTATAAGATAGTATATACTGAAGAAAATTATATTGGATTTTGCTAAAAAATCTAAACATTTGTAAGTCAGAGTTTTTTAAACATTATATTCAATATGATGGAGGAAATTTTTAGTATCATAAAACATCACTTATGAGAGATATAGACAAAACCAAAGAAGAACTTATAGATGAAGTTGGCCTGTTACGCAAAAAAGTAAGTGAATTAGAACAGGTAGCCTCTGAAAGTAAAAAAATAGAGAAAGAGTTACTGGAAACAAAAAAATCTACAGAGGCTACGTTAAAGGAATTAAAAGATACAAACCTGCAGCTTGAACAGGCCATAGAAAAAGCCAATCAAATGGCTGTCATAGCGGAAACAGGAAATATTACAAAGAGCCAGTTTCTGAGTAATATGAATCATGAATTCCGCACGCCTATGAATGCCATACTCGGCATGTCCAATCTGCTGCTGGATACAGGTCTCACTGCAGAACAGAGAGAATGGGTTGAAGTAATTATAAGTGCAGGTAATTCACTCTTCTCTCTTCTGAGCGAAATACTTACTCTAACGGAAATACAGGACGGACAGTTTGAACTTGATGAAATTACGTTTAAAGTGCGGACTCTTATTGAAGATATCATTAAAAATTTTCGCATTGATGCCGAGAAAAAAAGACTTGGTATGTTCCATTATGTCAGAGAGGATATACCGGTTACCTTACAGGGTGATAGCCGTCTACTGAAAACTATACTCATCAGAATTCTGGAAAATGCCATTAAATTTACTGACAGAGGCGAGATTATACTCAGGGTTGAACCGCAAAACTCTGAAAAAGATGATACGGTAATCCTTCATTTTTCCGTTTCAGATACCGGTATTGGTATTGCAGAGGATAAACTGGATATAATATTTGACAGTTTTACCCAGATAGATAGTTCTCTGTCAAGGAAATATGAAGGTATTGGCATAGGTCTTTCTATAGCACAGAAACTTGTTACTATCCTGGGAGGAAATATATGGGTTGAAAGTAAATTAAACCAGGGGAGTACGTTTCATTTTACAGTTAAATTAAATCCGGTAAATTGATGATAGAAAGGGTCTATTGTGAATATTCTAGTAAGTCTTTCCGATATGAAAACAAGCAGTGATACAAAAGCAGTTTTAATTGCTCATTCTCTCGGTTCATGCATAGGAATTGTCATGTATGATCCCTTTATTCATACAGGAGGCATATTGCACTTTATGTTTCCAAGTTCCAAACTTTCTCCCGGTAAAGCACAGAATAATCCTTATATGTTTGCCGATACAGGTATAGCAAAACTTTTAGAAACCATGTATGAACTGGGAGCGAAAAAAGAAAATCTGAAAATTGCTGTTGCAGGAGCAGCAGAAATTATGGGGCAGTCAGATTTCTTAAACATAGGAAAACGAAATTATATAGCCACAAAAACTATATTGAAACAACATGACCTGAAGATAGATTATGAAGATACAGGGAAAAATACTAACAGAACTCTGAGATTGGACATAAAAAAAGGACTATTGTATATTACCATAACAGGACAGGAGGAGAAAAAAATATGTATGAAATAGACAAAATTATCTCCGCCATAGATTATTTACCCCCTGTATCAGGAACGACTCCGAAAATCCTTTCCATCACAGAAGATCCTGACAGTAAAATATCTGATTTAGTAGATTTAATTAAATATGATCAGGCAATGACTGCCAATATATTAAAAATATGTAATTCCGCTTATTTTGGTTTACCCAAGAAAATAAATTCTCTGGATCAGGCTATAAGTTATCTCGGGAAAAATCAGGTCGCAGAACTGGTTTTCATGAAAAGTATGGCTAAAAATCTCAGAAAAGAACAAAAAGGTTACTGTCTCTGTGAAGGTGAACTGTGGAAATATTCCATCTCTTCTGCCCTTATAGCAAAAGAACTGGCAAAAGAATTCTCTATTCACGACTCGTCACTTATATTTACGGCAGCACTTATTAAAGATATAGGGAAAGTAATACTTGATAAATATGTAGAAAATTCTTTCAAACAGATAATGAGTGACGTTTTAAAAAACGGCTGTACATTTATAGAAGCGGAAAAGAAAATAATAGGCATAGATCATGCAGAACTGGGCGGTCTTGTAGCAGAAAAATGGAACTTCAGTGATAAAATGGTTCATATCATACGTTTTCATCACCTTTCCGAACAGATGGATGGCGAGGAAATAGAAACATCTATTGTATATATGGCAGATATACTCTGTATGATGATGGGCATGGGAGTCGGCTCAGACGGACTCGCCTATAAATTTTATAAAGATGTGGCAGAAAAACTGAATTTATCCGAGCATATCCTTATGAATGTAATGCTGGGTTTTATGGCAAATCTGAAACAGGTAGAAGACCTGGCCGGGAATATTATAAACTGAGTGCTTATAGTTATAGTCGTGACGCGTAACGCGTGACGCGAGGCGTGACGCGAGGATACTATAAATAGTGATAAACTCCATATCAAACCCTTCAGGACATTTTATAAACTCCTCTTCACATGGAATCTGCTTCAACATGTTCCAGAAATTCTATAAATTTCTCTTTAAAAATTTCAAATTTTATCTCTTTTTCTTCTTTTACAGGCAACCCCTCTATAGATACGGTAGAAACATTTAAAGATAAAAGAGGATAAAAGCCCATTCTTCTGCCTATTCTTTCCTCACTCACATCAAATCCTTCATCTGAAAGGAGTTCACATAGTTTTTCCGTAAAATTCCTGTGTGTATTAATGTAAAAAGGACGTCCTTCTCTGAGAACCCCTTTTTTTCGAAGAGATTCTTTTAAATCTTCCGCACTGTCAGGGATTTCAAAAAAGTGAAATCTTTCTCTTATTAAATCTGTAATACGCTCTGACTGTTCAGTATCATTCAATATATGTAAGAGGAGATCATAAATATTCTCTTTCCTGAAAGATGTAAGTTTTTTAATACCGGATATAATGGCTTCTACTTTATCAACATTTCTTACTACATCCAGTAGTTTTCCTCTTCCTGTATATTCTGTCACAAAATCTCCTATGGAAGACAGTGACGATTCATCGGGATTTTCTATATCATCATAAATTTTTTCGTAAATATATTCTTCCAGCAATGTTTCTCTCGAGCGAAATACAGGTATATGACATATCAAATTTCCGTAGTATTTACCCTGTAATATGTCTTTCAAAAAAATCTGGCAGATTATATCTTCAGGGAAAATGTTATAATTTTCTACAGACAGGCCGGCGGAAAGTCTTTCAGAGAAATAAAAAGAACCTGCAAGAGGCAGAAGTTCATTATTATCTGCTCCGAAGAAAGAAAACATATAATTAACATGCCTGTTTTTATTGTTTATAATCTCCTCTATAAGATGTATCAAAAATCCTGTTGTTTTTGAATTTTCCGGGGAATTATTTGAAAATTTATTCTGATTATCATAACATGTGGCAAGTAAAATTGTTTTCTGCGTTTTATTACGGGAAGGAATAAAGAGAATATAATTAATATTGCCATTTACAATGTTATGGCCTGAAGTCAGCTTTTCCACCGGTATCTTCATGGATAATAAATGTACATTATAATGTTTTTCTATATAACTCAGGCATTTTTCCAGAAAAAGCTGGCCAAATTTATTTAAATATTCTTCTAAAAATTCATGGGAAAATTCAATATGCTCGTTTAATGAGTAAAAATCATCTAAAAGGTGTAAATTTTTCTTTATATCAGGTGCATTATTAAGAGAAAGATCAAGTAAATCTTTAAAGAAATGACTGTTTTTTATATCATGTTTTAATTTATACCGTGCATAAAGTTCAGGAATTAACTTATATATGGTCTTCGCATAATCAACCCAGTCAAGGCCCTTTACCTGTTCTATAAAATCTTCTTTTGCCTTCACGGGCAGTTCCTTCCAGAGAAGATCTCTGTAACATTTTTCATAGGGAGCACATATTAACATCCAGAGACCTTCACGTATTTCCATACCGCCTGTTCTTTTAGGGTGGATAAGGCACCCCGTTCTGGAATGTTTCTCATCCATATAACCGGCAAGAGAACAGTTATCTCTGTAAAACTCTTTTGTACGGGATATAACAGCACCTTCCCTGGTAAATATATAATCCTCCAGGTCAGAAAATGTTATACATTCCCTTCCTGCAAAATATTTTTCAAAGGCAATACTGTTCTCTTCCACATATGTTTTTAAAACTTCTTTATCTTCTTTAGAATCGATACAGCATCCGCTGCAGCTTATATTATCCAGACTGCAAAGATAAACCTTCGAAGGGAATTCTTCTTTTTTCCGAAAAGAGTTTTCCACATAATCGGCAGCACACAGAAGAGATATAATCTCTGTATGTAATAAATCGCTTCTTTCATCAGGTATATTACACTTTACACAAAAGCTGTGCCATCGAAGAGAAGTGTAAGATTCAACATTTTCTCCCGGTATATGAGGAATTTCTTCAAAAGTCGAAACATTCTTTTCATAATAATCATATATATCTTTAGAAGAAAATATTTTATATATACCTTTTTTATAGAGATATTTCACGAACGGGAATTCAGGCTTTCTGGAAGACAGATTATATTTCTTTAATAACTTATAAATTTTTTTGCATAAAGAAGGACATTCATCTGTAATATAATAAGAAAAATCACTGTTTTCATCACTGTAAAATGTACAGAGCAGATCAATTCTGGTTTTATCGATTATCTTCATCAAAGCTCTTGTATCGGAATGAGTATTGTTGTATTTTATATGTCTATAATTCAGAGGAAATCCGGAAAGTATATCTTTTTTATTGGATGGAAGTTTAATAATATGCCAGGAAAAATCTGCATCAGTAATAAATTCTTCATTCAAAACCATAAAATGAAGAAGATAGTTCAGAAAAATACTGTTTAGAGGTTCATTATGGGCTAAAATTACAAGAACATTGACATGTCCGTGCCCTGCAGTTAAACACTTAATTGCCTCTCCTGATTCGGAAATACCTGTTTCTTCAATATTGATAAAAGAAGGATATGTTTCTGTGAAATCATCTGTAACAGCCAGGTCGGGTTTTAAAAAATTTAAATCACGTCTCACGTCTATATTTACGCACTTTCTCTGAGTTGTTCCAGAAGTGATTCCATAGAAATTCTCACAGTAGGGTTACGCTCGCATTTGAGAACTTTTTCCACAAAAGGTATCTCTTCTCCGGTTGCGATTCTCTCAAGAACTCCCACTGCATTATAACGAACTTCCCAGTCTTCGTCATGTAAAGATGACTTTATATTATCTATATGTTCCCTGTCAGGAGAATTACCTATAGCTTTCAGTGCTATGATTCTTACCTTTGGAGATTCATCTGATAAAAATTCTTCCAGACCTTCTATTTTATCAATCCATCCCAGTTCACATAAAGAATAAAGAGATCTGTATCTTACAGGCCAGGATGTATCCCGGAGAGCATTAATTAAAGGTTTTAAACTTCTTTCATCACCTATTTTACCTAAAGCTCCGATAGCATTGGCTCTGTTCTTACTGTCCTCATCCTCTGCATAATCTAAAAGTCTGTCAAAATATTCTTCTTCTCCGAGTTTTACCAGGGAATAAAGTGTCCATATCTGAACCAGTTTGGACGGTTCATTCAACGTATTTTTAAGAGTTTTTATAGCTTTATCATTAATACCAAAGATACTTATAATCTCTGCAGCTCTTATTCTAACTTCTTCTTCATCTTCTTCAAGACACTTAATTATGGAATCTGTAGCTTTAGCATCTCCTCTGGTTCCAAGAGATCTTACCGCATTGCTTCTGACTGTAGCATTATCATCTTTCAACGCTCCCATGAGAGCCTTCAAAGATTTTTTATCGGTAAAAATCGCAAGAGACCTTGATGCACTGGCTCTTACCATAGGATCTTCACTTTTTAAAGCTTTAATACAATCATCGAGATCGCTGAAATCAAACATAATTTTTTTAATAATTAACTTATTACTCCTGTAAAAATAAATCGTGACGCGTGACGCGTGACGCGTGACGCGTGAC
>JBEHWO010000144.1:0-15051 GCA_040217695.1 Vulcanimicrobiota bacterium
TGAAACTGGTATTTACAATTACTCCATAACCGGTTTTTTCCTTGAAAGCATTTATTACTTTCCAGTAACGAAGATTTGTTTCTTTATGTACTGTCTGCAGTCTTGCAGAATAATCCAGATGTGTTATGGCAGGAATATCAGATCTTATATAATAAAGTTTATCTTTAACAGATAATTTATGATAATCTTCGGGAAGAGGATTTCTTCTATTCTCTTTTACGTCTGCAATTAACAGCATATAAGGAGACGGTCTGTCTATATTAAAATATTCTTCTTTATCTTCATCCATTACAGAAGGAGCGAATGGTCTGAAACCTTCTCTGAATTTTATTTTAAGATTCATCCTTTTCTGCATTTCTTTATTTCTGGCATCACCGAGAATACTTCTGTTTCCAAGGGCACGGGGCCCCCATTCCATTCTTCCCTGAAACCATCCGACAACCTTACCGTCATTTATATAATCGGCAACAAGACTGCACAGGTCATCAAAATTTTCATAATATTTATATATGGCACCGAATTTTCTGGCAGTAAGTTTAATATCTATATGGCTGAATTCCGGGCCGAGATAAGAACCGGCCATTTTATCTCCCGAAGAATCCACAGATCTTTCTCTATCAAAATACATATGATAAACAGCACAGGCAGCTCCTAAAGCTCCGCCTGCATCTCCTGCAGCAGGCTGTATCCATATATCTTCGAAAAGACCTTTACGAAGAATCTTTCCGTTTGTCACACAGTTTAATGCCACTCCTCCTGACATACAGAGATATTTTGAACCTGTTAATTTTTTTGCAGTACTTACCATTTTTAAAACAATATCATCTGTTACCCTCTGTATTGCAAGAGACAGATCACAGTGATGCTGTTCCAGTTCATTCTCTTCTGTTCTTCTTTTAAAACCGAACAGTTTCTGCCACTTTTCATCTCCTGTCATTTTAAGTCCCGTGGCATAATCGAAATATTCCTGATTTAACCAGAGAGAGCCGTCTTCTTTTACATCTATAAGTTCTTTATATATGAGCTTGACATAATTATCTACCCTCTCGGAAGCAGGATCGCCATAGGGTGAAAGCCCCATCAGTTTATATTCTCCTGAATTTACTTTGAAGCCCAGATAATAAGTGAATGCAGAATATAGTAAACCAAGGGAATGAGGAAATCTTAATTCCTTGAGCATAGTTATCTTATTATCTTTACCGTGGCAGATGGAAGCGGTAGCCCATTCTCCGACGCCATCTATTGTAACTATGGCAGCTTCTTTAAAAGGTGAAGGGTAAAAAGCACTCCCACCATGAGACATATGATGTTCTGAAAATAAAAGATTAAGTTTTTTATAATGTTCTATTCTGTGAAGTTCATCTTTTATAATTTTTTTCAAAAAAACCTTTTCCCTGATCCAGACAGGAATGGCGGAAAGAAATGATTTTAACCCTGCCGGAGCAAAAATGTAATAGGTTTCAAGAAGTCTTTCGAACTTAAGCCATGGTTTATCATAAAATACAACCGCATCAAGTTCATCAATGGAAAGACCGCTGTAATTCAGACAGAATTTTATTGCTTCTACCGGAAAAGATTTGTCATGCTTTTTCCTTGTAAATCTTTCTTCATGAGCAGCAGCAGATATTTCTCCGTTAATTAAAACAGCAGCGGCAGAATCATGGTAATAGGCAGATATACCGAGAATATTTTTACTCATTAGATTAACCTTATGATTTACTCAGTTTCATAATTTATTACAATTTAAGCTCTGTGCTGCACAATGGGTTTATAGCATGTACATCACGCAACTCTCATCATATAATAATTTTATGGCTTATTATAACAAAAAAATATTAAAATGAACAGATATTTTTAAATATGTATTATTATTTATGCTTACGATTGCGTTTAAAAATGACAGGTGATTTTATATAAATGAAAATTAATTAAATGACTCAGGTTCCGGGTTCCGGGTGTCGTAAAAAAATACTATATATGCTTACCTCAGTAATTTTTTTAACTTCCCTTTACAGTTTTTTTAATATATAATATTTTTATATGACACATAACTATATAGGAGTAAGTAATATGTTTTTTCGTACAGGCCTGTTCATTCTTCTTATGTTTTATCTGTTAATCCCTCTGCATGTTCCGGCAAAATCAGCAGAGAAAAATCCTTTTGGCATTACACTTAAAGCTGAAAGTCTATCTGAAGAAAAATTCAGAAAGGTAATTGAAGAGCTGCATACAGGATGGTACAGACCTGCTCCCGTATTTCTGAACAGATGGAATGGACCTGCCGCTGAAGTTGAACTGGCCGGAGAGATGGGACTTTCCATAGCACTGACTGTAAGAAATAACGGAGGAATTTATGAGAGTACAACCCCGCCTTCCAGCAGAGAATATTTCACCAGAACTCTCACAGAAGTGATTCATATGATCAAACCTTCTATACTTGTGGTGGAAAATGAGGAAAACAACCGTATTTTCTATAAAGGAACAGCAGGAGAATATGGAGGTGAACTGAAAGCTTCCGTAGAAATAGCTCACAGTAAAAATATTCCCTGTACAAACGGAGGTTTAACATGTAGAACAGTAATGCTTCTCGTATATCAACATTATATTGATTCAGGAAGAAAAGATAAAGCTACATCCTTTGCCGGGAGAACCTTTAGTGAAAGGCTCCTGTGGCAGGCAGAGAATAAACCGGACGAATTAACAGGAGAAATAGAAAAAGGAAGAGAATTTTTAAAGATTTACAGGGAAGCAAATATTGATTATGTAAATTTTCACTGGTATGCAAGTGATCCTGAGGCTCTGAAAGAAGCTATTACATATATGAAAAAAGAAACAGGTCTGCCTGTAATAATAAATGAAATAGGATTGCTGAAAGAAGAGGAAAAACCTGAAAAAATAAAAGGGATTCTGAAAAAGATTACGGATATGAAGGTTCCACTTGCCATATGGTACAGTGTTGATGGACCTCACAGCAATTCTCTCTTCGGTAATGACGGTAAACTCAGGGAAACAGGAAAAACATTTAAAAATTTTATCATAAAAACCTTCGGTCAATAAAAGAAAGGAGTAATAATTTTGAAAGTAAAAAAAATTCTCTTTATTCTTATTTTTATAATATCAATAAATATTCCTGTAAAAAGCTGTACCCTGTGGGGTTCTGCCGGCAGTACAGGTAAAGACGGCATAACACTTGTAACCAAAAACAGGGACTGGAAACCTGATAACAGAAATGAATTATGGATTATTAAACCGGAAAAAGGATTCAAATTTATTGCCCTTTATGCTATAGGCGGAGAAAGTGAAGGGATAAAAGGAGGTATAAATGAGAAAGGGCTTGTAGTGCTTACAGCTTCGGCAAGCACCATACCAAAGGAAGAAAGGGCAGGAGAAAAAATTTCTATAGCTGAATTACTCACAACATGTGACACTGTAGATTCAGTGCTGGAAAAAAAAGAAAAATTTGGCAAACCTTTCTTTTATATAATAGGAGATAAAACAAAGATTGCAGTAATAGAAATAGGCCAGGAAGGAAGATATTCTGTAAGAGAAACAAAAAATGGCATTTTATATCATACAAATCATTATCTGGATGAATCTCTTGCAGAGTTTAACAAAAAAGAAAATGAAAGCAGCCATGTAAGATATAATCGCATTAAAGAACTGCTGGAAAATCATAAAGACCTGTTTACAATGGAAGATTTTATAGACTTCAGCAGTGATATCCATGACGGCCCTGATAACAGTATATGGAGAAAGGGAAGTTCCCCGGGAAAGCCCCGTACACTGGGAAGCTTAATCGTAGCTATACCGAAAGAAGGACCACCTGTGTTATATATAAAATTTGCCAACCCGGGTGAAGAAGAACATATAGAAAAACTGGTTTTAGATGAAGATTTCTGGAACAGGTGACGGGCAGTTACCAGTTACCAGCGACCAGTTATCAATAATATTGCTATTCGGTAAAAGCATATTCATTTTTCACTTTTCTCTTATTTCTTTAAGCTTTTCTTCCAGTTCCTTCGGATAAATATTCTGTGTATATACATAAGCTCCCTGCTGTCCCATAGAGAAATGGCATTTCCCTTCAAATTCCATTACAACTTTCTCATTTTTCCAGATCCATATCTTCCATATATCTGTAATGGTATCTGCCCTGCGTTTCTCTCCTTCATCCATGTCATCAGGCTCTCCGTACTGAGAGACAAATTTTTCTTCCATAGTTTCAAAAGGATAGTCGCCGAAACCTATTATCTGAGGGCTATTCCACTGACCTGTAGTTGTTTTATACCTGATACAGACCCATACGAGACGCCCTTCGGAAAATTCAAAATCCACTTCTTTTATATAAGGGTCATTCATTTGTAAAACATAGAGATTTGATTTGAATGGCCCCGGTAGATTTATTTTAAGGAGATTATTATTATATATGGAATTTACCTGTTCAAAAGTGTCAAAGAGTTTTACCCTGTCATATCCGTCAGGTAATTTTTTTTCTTCAGCAAAACATGGAATAGAAAAAAGAAAGATAAAACTTATTAATAAAATATTTTTTTTCAAAACCACACACCCTTTCTGTAATAGTTACTGAGGTGAGCATAAATAATAAATATATGCTCTCGTGACGCGTAACGCGTAACGCGTGACGGGAGGAAGACCTTTATTAAATGCTTATGCTCAGGTCAGTAAATCTAGAACAAATATAAAAAATCAATCAGAAAGAATAATATAATGTCATAATAAAAACAGCAAAACCAATATTCAATAAAATTAAAGGTACACTCAGGGAAGAATCTTCTTTAAGATTGCCTGCAGAGTCTAAAAAACTTATATCCTGAAGAACTTCTACTGTCTGAAAACTGACAGGATCATAAATAAGACTGACCTGCTGACCTATAGCATAGGTGTCAAAGAAATAAGGTTTTACAGATACAGTTTTTATATATCTCCCATTTTCTGCGGAAAGTTCGAAATAACATAAAGATTTAGAAAAATCTCTATTAACTACTATTCCCTGCCCTATTCTGCCGTCCTTTATGAGTATAAAGGTGTTAATTCTTTTCCTTGCCTTAACAAATATGAGCACTGCTGCCGCTATGTATAATATATAACTTACATTACAGTTGCCTTCGTTTGTATTATATGTAGTAAAACTATAAGTTATATATCCGCTTTTAACCGCTTTTAGACGTGATAAAGAAGGATTGTTTTTTACATATTCTACAGGAGCGATATCATTTGTTTTATAAGAATTAAAAAAGGGAGTGCAGGATTTTCCGTGATAAAGTTTATTATCTGGCCCATAGTATGTATAGCTGTATTCAAAGGTATAATGAACCATGGAAGAGGGAGAATATACATATTCTTTACATCCTTTAATAACTGCCTCTCCAGGCACAAGTTCCCCTTTAAAATAACGGGCTTCACTTAAAGCTCTATAATCGAAAATAAAATTCATAACAAGAGCTATATTAAATAATAATATTGCAAGACTCACATAGCCACCTGCAAGAATTTTTATATAAGTGGAAGAAGTTACAGGTCTTGGAGTAGAGGCCTTCGGTAATTTATAAGAAGAAGCAACCGGCTGAGGGGCAGTTTTTTTTAAAGAAACATCCGGTTGACAGGAAGAGTAATTATAAGAAGGAATAGAAAGAGAAGGGTTTATTGGTCTGGTCACGGAAGATTTTTTATAATATAAGCTTTCTATATCATATGGCGACATGAATGGTTCATAGTTTTCTTCATAAAACCTGACTAGTTCATCTTTAAATTCGTCTATGTCTCTATACCTCATGGCGCAGTCCGGGTGCATGGCCTTCTGCAATATATGTTCCAGTTCTTCAGGTACTGAGCGATTTAACGATCTTACAGGAGGGAATTTAAAAGGAGTTATAGTCGGATCATACTTTGTAATAGCCTGGTATAATAAAACTCCGAGAGCATATATATCTGCCTCCGGGGTGGTCTGCCTGTCTTTTTTAAACTGTTCCGGAGCAGCATATCCAGGTGTACCGAGCCTGAAAGTATCGGCACTTTTCATGGGATCATACCTTCTGGCAATACCGAAATCCACAAGTCTTGCATTACCATCATTTGTAATAATCACATTTGCCGGCTTCATATCCCTGTATATTACAGGTTCAGGAGAAAGATTATGAAGATAAAATAATATTTCACATAAATGTATGGCCCATTTAACAGCTCTTTTTATATCAATGGGTACTGGAGACGAATTAATAAGTTCCTCCAGGGAGTTACCTTCTATATATTCCATGACAAGATAAATTTTATTCCCGTACATAAAGGTTTCATAATAAACAGGTAATCCCGGATGCCTTGTATCGCTGAGTATGTCTGCTTCCTTTTCAAAACTCTTGATAGCAACTTCTTCCTGGTCTGAGGAAGAAAATTCACTTACTTCCTTTATAGCATAATATCTGGAATTTTTACTTCCAAGATAAACCTGTGCCATACCGCCTTTACCTAAAGGACGGATAATTGTGTACGTTTTTATAATCATACCTGTCGCCAGTTCACTCATAATATTTAACCTCTATAGAACTAATAAAAATGCTTATAACTGAAAACTCTCAACCATATAACAGTTTAACCGGAATGAACATCCCTGTACATTTCAAATATAATCTAAAATAATAAACTGTCTCTGAATTTTTTAAGTTCCTGTAATAAAATATTAAAAGAAACCTTCAGATCCGAAAGTTCTTCATAACCGGAAAAAGCGGGAACATAAATTTCTTCTGTTTCCCTGATATAACGGTTCAGGAACTTTATATCCTTTATAGAAAAAGATCTCAAGAGATTATGATATCTATCTAAACATTTTATCAATTTTGCCTCACCTGATAAATTTGCCACACGCTCCAGATAAGATTTTCTATCTTCCTGAGGATCTTTTGTCACTTCTTTAACGATATTTACAGTATGAGAATTAATACCTTGCTGTTCCAGTTCAGTAATAGTAAAAGGCGTATCTTCTATCACATCATGTAACAGACTCGCCTTTATGGCAAAGGGAGATAATTTTTTATTAAATGCCAAAAGAGCAACCTGAACAGGATGATTAAAATAAGGAATATTATCCAGCCCTTCTTCATCATGAGATCTTTTCTGGTTTTGCCCCTTATGAGCTGTTTTACTTATTTCCATGGCTTTTATCATAGATGCCTTTTCCTGATCCGTAAAATTTTCTATATTTTTTATTAACATAGTTTCATTTTTTTCATAGCATAAATCTTCGTTAATAAGATTAATAACCCATTTATTAATACCCCGTCTTTCCAGATCCCTGAGAAATTTTTGTATTTTTCCATTATTACCTTTAATAACGTTTCGATCATCTTTCCCCATAACTATGTATAACTCCTGATTTATATAAAGTAACCCATAACAGAAGGATAGTAAATTATTTCTATAAATTTTGCAAATATTTTATTTATATTTTAGCACTTAAATCACTTTCTTGGAATATGAATCTTATATAAAATTTTTTATTGATTCAGAGGGTTATTTATGGGATAATATATATGAAAAAAAATTTATTTCGGAGGTAGAAGTTATGAAATATTTTATATCTGTTATATTTATATTGTTTATATTCTGTTGCTCTTCTGTTTATGGGGCATCAACACCTACTGTATACGTAAACAACAAGCCCTTTACGGGAGAAATTTATGTATATGGTGATGTAGTATATGCAGAAGGTTCTGTACTCTTAACTTTTATGAATGTGCCTCATTCAACAACTGCAACAACGCTATCCATAAAAGATGCCTCTCTTCAGGAAAAACTTGCAAAAATAGCAGTATGGATTGATTACAGAGACGGCAGGGGTAATGTTATATCCTTTCCATTGAAATCAGTAGCTGAAGCTATGGGAGGACGTTATAAATATTATGCGGATACCAATACAGTAGACATGATTTCCTTCAGCAGAAACAATCAGACAGGTACGAATAAAACAACAGGCAATCAAACCAGTACCGGTCAGACCGGTGCAGGCCAGAAGAGTACCGGTGTATCCGCACCAAATCCTATGGGGCACAGCAGCGGTGATATGGTTAATCCATTTAATACCAGCAAAATTCTCCATGATGCACAGAATACAGTGAACTTATATCAGGATCAAAATACTGAAAAATAGGTTTATCAATGGCTCAGAGTGGGATCATATTATTAATTCAGGAAAAATTAAGAATATTTTTATAGAAAATCAAAATATTTTTGCATAAATATCTTTTCTTTTCTCACAATCTGTGATATATTTTCAACGTACGTACTCCTAAAAAAATAATACTGGAGAAAATTCATATTATGGAAGAAATATATTCCTGCCTGGATCGCTTACAGAGAGCACTGGAATCTAAAATTAAGATTCCCCTGACAGATCTTATAATTGTAAATCAGCAAGAACTTCTGGATTTACTTGAAGAAGTAAAGGATAATGTCCCTGAAGAATTAGAAACAAGTGTAAAAATAAAAGAAGAAGCAAATAATATAGTGGAGCAGGCAAAAAAACAGGCCGAAGAAATCAACAAAAAATTTAATCAAATAAAAATGGAAAGAATAAAATCCAGCATAGAAGTGCAGGAAAGTTCTCAAAAGGCTATACAGAGATTAAATCAGGCAAGGAAAAATGAAAATATTGAAATCAAAGAAGTCCAGGACTATGGACAGAAGATATTTGATAATATAGAAGAAAAGTTAAAAGAAAATATACTTAATGTAATCAAAGCAAGGGAACTTTTAAAAGAGAAAAAGCTATCAGTTAATATAAATAATGATGAAGAGGAAGAAAAAGGCCTTCTATAAATATATCAGCGGATATAATAGCTTCCGATAGTGATTTCGGTTATAATCACTGTACCCTTAAGTCCTTTAACAGTAAGGTTGTATTCAGGGAAAAAGAATTTACTTGCATATCCGAGTGATTGTTTTATACTTTTACCATAAAGTTTTTTTGCAACAGACAGATTATCTCCAATAGCAAGTCCTCCGGCTGTTTTACTTTTACAGGGAGAAAAAATACTTACAGAAGAAACGGCACTATCTTTTAATATAACAAGAATACCGGTGTAACGGTAATCCATAAAGTCATAAACAATACCTGTGCCCGGAGCTACAATTAACGTTTCACTCTGAGGTTCTCCAAGACAATTTATAACGTCAGGTTTTGACAGTCCCAGTCTGACACCTGCAAGTTCCTTTTCCGGTTTTATAGTTTCTGCACAGACAACAGACATAAGAAAGAATATCAGGAACAGTGATTTTTTTATCATAAAGAACCTCATAAAATATAAGGGATGCATATGCATCCCTTATAAGTATAAGAAAACCTGATTTTATTTAAAATTGAAAACTGCTGTTATCAAATTTAAATACATTTATATTCAAAGACAGACGTGGTTCTTCATCTTCTGTCAGTCTCTGTTCATCCATAAGTTCTTTAAACTGTTCAGCTTCTTTTTTGCTCATAATCCCATCATTTTGAATACCTTTTTCTGAACCGAAGACACCTCTCATCCTGTCACTCATACCTTCTGAGAAAGAAGGATCCTGTGCTGCCAGTTTTTCGAGTTTCTCAGATATTGTATTTTGATAATCCTCGAGTCTGCTGTAAGACTGTTTGAGTTCAGGAGATATGGCAGAACCATTCGGGAACTCATGCTCTTCATAAAGTTTGCTAAAACTCTGACTCTGCTCTTTTATTACATTCTGAATATTGCTGCTAGGCGGGAAGCCTGCAGCCTGAATTTTCATCAATTCCTGAGTATCTTCCAGCATATGTTTTGCTTCCGACTGCTGAAAATCCTTTACAAGTTCAACACGTTTTGCATTGGCCTCAGGAGTAAAACCGTCTTTCATTGAATCCATGAATTTATCAAAAAATTCTTCTTTTCTTGTCAGGGCAGCCTCTTTTAAATCCGCTTCTTTTGCCTCTGTTTTCTTCTTTAAACCTGCTTCTCTCTTTTTAACCCAGCTGTTATGATTGGAAATAACTTCCTGTCTTTTCTTTTCATAAGAAGAATCCTTTTTATCCAGTTTGCCGCCCTGTTTTTCCAGATCCTTCTCATGGAAGGATAACATGGATTTTAATTTTTCATCATAGCCGGCATCGCCGGGTTTGGCAGAATTCTTAAAATATTCCAGTTCTTCCTGCTGTTTGGCAAGAAGCTGTTCCCTTGCAGATTTTTGTTCACTTTTTTCTGCTGCCTTTTTTTCTTTTGTCTCGGCATACTTTGCTTCCAGTTTTTCAAGTTTCTTCTCGAGTTCCTTGTCGTAATACTCCTGTTTGGCATCTTTTATGCTATCATATGCATTAAGTTTTGCATCTGATAACTTCTGTTCTTTTACTTCTTTATAAAAAGCTTCAAGTTTTGCTGCATCTTCCTGAAGTTCGGGATCATTCATGATCAAATTCGACAGGAAAGGATCATCCTTTGCAGCTTCTCCCAGTTCCTGATTTGGCTGGCCATAATCAAGCTTTGGTCCTCCCATATCTTTAAAGGAATTTATCATTCCATACCCCATACCAACTAATCCAATCATATTACCAAGTGCGAAACCACCTATCATATTAAATCACTGATCTCTGGAATAAGATCAGCTATCACCTCCTACTTTTAGTAAAACCTAAATCTAATATTAATTATCACAACATAAGGCAAAAAAGTCAAGAGAGAAAATGTAATTAATAAAAAAAAAATTGTAAACCTTCGGCTATCAGAAGTCAGCAGTCAGCTTTTATGGGAATTACATAAAGAGGATTATTTGTTTTCGGAAGGGGCTGGCCACTGAAATTCCTTATATATTTATCTATTTTCGGACAGGCTCTAAATATATCAGGGATTGTCAGGAAATAACTACATCATGGTTACAGGTTGTACCATGACGCATGGATAATAGCTTTTTAAAATTTTACAGGGTTATTTTTTTACAGTCTCTTAATGAGAAATTGATGTTTCTAAAACAGTTTCTTTACATGGATTTAAATTCAAATATTTCGTCATAAGCACTTCATTACCCTTACCTATATATTCCAGTTCATTCATAAGATTTCTTACCAGATGAATCCCTCTGCCACGAAGAGAAAACATATTAATTTCCTCTGTAGGATTGGGTACATTGTTACTGTTAAATCCTTCTCCTTCATCTTTAAACCCTATTACCAGTTTATCTTTATAAAGAGAATAATTTATAAAAACCTTCCTGTCACTCTGAGATTTATTTCCATGTTCTATGGCATTCATCCCGAGTTCAAGGAAGGCAATCTTCAAATCACTTATTTCCTCGTCTGTCAGGCTGGTTCGTAAAAATAGCTGGGTTATGAATTCATTGAGTTCTCTCAAATAAATATAGGTACTCTCAATAGTAAAATTTATCTTTTCCAGTAAACCATTTTCTTTTAACCTCTTGTTCTCCTGAAGATGAAGTTTTATACGTTCACATAATTCATCGTTATCAAAGGGTTTAATTATATATTCGTCTGCACCTGTTCTTATACCCTGTAATATATTGGTATCTCCTTTCAATGCAGTCAGCATAATTACGGGTATAAGGTTATATTTTCTCTGACTCTTAAGTCTCTTACAGACCTCGAAACCATTTATTCCGGGCATCATAATATCAAGCAAAATTAAATCAACAGATTGCTTATATACAATTTCAATAGCTTCTTCCCCGTTGGAAGCAAGCAAAACATCATAATTCTCGCAAATGAGAAGATTCTCAACAAGGCTTCTCACATAAGGATCATCATCAACCACTAATATTCTATAAGACATATTAACTGGCATAAGTAATATACACTTACAACCAGCATTCACCTCTAAACTTGTAAAATTTGAATGTATAAAATTTCACTATAAAAGCTTTTTTTAAAAAGATCTGCTTTCCTATATTCTAACATATTTTATAGTTATTTTCATTCTTTTCCATAATTTATTATTCCGGCAAACTGTAAGGCTTCACAGCATCTCGCAATAAATTATGAATACACTATAGTATATAAATATTTCAATCTTTATTATAAAAATCCTGCAGAAAGTTTAAAATTTAGGAGGGAGTTAAAAATTTTTCGCTTTTTTTGTTGAAATAGCTAAAACCAGAAGATAAACTCTACTGGCACCTGAAGTCAGAAGAGTTCTTGAACACTCTTTTGCTGTTGCACCTGTCGTACAGACATCATCGACAAGGAGAATATTTTTACCTTTCAAAGAATTATAATTTCTGACACAAAAAGCTCCTCTCACATTCTCTTCCCTTGTATCAAAAGGGATGGCAACCTGTTGTTTTGTATCTCTTTCTCTGTAGAGAATATCAGAAGCACAGGTAAATTCACTATAAGATAAAGTCCTGACTAATATTTCTGACTGATTAAAACCTCTGACAATTCTTCTGTTTTTGTGAATGGGAACAGGGAGAATAAGATCAAAAGAAGAAGGAGAGAAAAATTTAAAAAACTTCTGAAACATCAATGCACCAAGCTTTTCACCTATTACTATTTTTCCTTCATATTTTAGTTTCCCAATAGCTTCTTTAAGAATGTCTTCATAAAATCCCAGAGAGCATGCAAATTTTCTGCTGTTACATTCGGGACAGAAATCAGGAACTTCAAAAAATTCTTTCATACACTCATAGCAAAAAGGAAGAGGAGATGTATCTATATTTTGAATACATTCCTCACAGAGCCACTCTTTTTTCCATGATTTACAAATGAGGCAACGGGGAGGATACAATAAGTCTATTAATCCGTCTATAATGTCTTTAAATATCATAACTGTAATCGTGATGTGTGGTCTGTAATCGTGACGCGTAACGCGTAACGCGTGACGGGTGGTTCGTAATGCGTATTTTCACCGGTACCGGGCGAACACAGTGGTTCGCCCCTACGACTCACGACTCACGACTCACCTTTCACTTTTCACTTTTCACTGTTTTATAGATTTTCTTTTTTATAATATCAATAATAATCCATAATTCTTCAAGCCTGAATAAAAGAATAAGAGAAATAAATACTGATGCGCCTGATAAAACAGACAGGGTTACCAGAAGGAATTTGCTGTACAGTAAAGACACATCCAGCACAGTTTGAAGCCATGAAGAAAAAACTATTATAACAAAAGCCATAAAAAGAGAAGATATACATAATCTTATGAAAGAAGATAATAACCTGTCAGTTTCCAGACCTCCCAGTTTTTTATAAAGATAAACACTTAAGACGCAGAAAGCCAGCAACGTAGCGATAGAAGTAGCAAGTGCTATACCTCTGTACCCCAGACCGGTATAACGGGAAAAAACATAACAGCACATAAAATTAGTTAAAATACCGGTCGCAGTTGCTATAATTGGAATTTTCGTCTCCTGAAGAGCAAAAGAACATGAAAATAAAACCTGTACACAGGCAATAAAAGGAAGTCCGAGAGAGTAAAAAAACATAGCATCAGAAGTACAGGAAGTAGCAGAAGCATCAAAGGCACCTCTTTCAAAAAGAAGTCTTACCACAGGAACACGTAAAATAATAAGGATTGTAGCAGCAGGTAACATTCCAAGGAGTATCATTCTGAGACCCAGGGAACATACTGAATTTAACTTTTTGAAATCCTTCCTGGCAGCATGTTCTGACATAAGAGGATAAATAACTATATTCATGGCAATGGCAAAAAGCTGTACCGGCAGCCCTACTATTTTAAATGAATAATTAAGGGCAGCCACACTTCCCGGTGAAAGAGAGGAAGCGAAATGAAGAGAAACAATCTCATTTATCCTTCCCATGGACGATCCCATAAGAATAAGACACATCATACGGGCCATCTGTTTAACATAAGGATTGGATAAATCTATATTAAGTCGCAGATTTCCTGCATAAGGTAAAAAAGCAGGTAGTTGTATAAGACAGTTAAAAAAAAGAGCAAACACACAGCCTGCAGCAAGAGCACTTATTCCCCATGCAGGAACCAGAAGTATTACGGAAAGAATTATAACAGTATTTGTAGTAAAACCGAAAAAAGCCGGAGCAGTGAACTCTCTGTAAGAATGAAGAATAGCAGTTAAAAATTTAGCAATAAAAAAAAATACAAGCCCTGTAAATATACACCTCATAATACTTACGGAAAGGCTTTTTATCACAGGAGAAAAACCGACAGCTATTGTAGAAATAAGCCAGGGAGCAAAAATAATACCGGCAATAGAAAAAGCTATACAGACAATAAGCCCCAGCGTAAAAATACTGCCGGCCATTTTCCAGGCTTTTTCAGGCGATTCCGAGATTAAAGCGCCGGTAAAAATAGGTATGAATGAGAGATTGAAAGCCACAAGAAGCATTTCAAAAAAATCCATGGGAATTATTCTTGCGGCAAGATAGGCATCTACCTGCGGAGAAATGCCTAAAAGAGCAGCAATAACCACTTCTCTTCCAAAACCAAGAACAGTGCTTAAAGCCAGAGCCCCCATGACTATTCCCGCAGCATTAAAGGCTTTTTCTCTACTGAAAACAGGTAATTTAGTGTGAGTTGATTTCACCGGTGGTATTTAAATAGTTTATGTCATAACTTATTAGAACAGTCGTAATGCGTAATGCGTAACGCGTGACGCGTGACGCGGGAAAGCGTAAATGTATTATTTATGCTCACCCCGGTAAATATTAGTGTTATGAAAACAACTATAAACTTCCTTTTTCAAAAATAATAGTGAACAGTAAATGGAGAGTCTCTTATTCTCTAGTCCACCAGGTTAAAATTTTTCGTTTTTTTATATAAATCATGTGCCGGGTTACGGGTGACAGGTGTTGTGTTTTGAATATATTCTTAACCCAAAACCCAGCACCCTTTAAAAAATGAAAATCTGTCCTCCAGTCAGGCGTTACGCGCCACCCACCACGATTCTTATTTCTTAACATACAACATTTTATCAGGGTATTTGAGGTTCAAACTTCTGAGAAGTTCATTCATGACAGGACTCAATTCCGATCTATGTATAAAATCTCTGTCATTTATATTAATGGTAACTGCATAAATTTTTTCAAAAATACTTCTT
>JBEHWO010000145.1:0-14898 GCA_040217695.1 Vulcanimicrobiota bacterium
TTTAATACAACACTTTTTTACACTTTTTTAAAAATTTTTGGCTTTTATACTCTTCTTATTACGGCTTTTTTTTAAACCAGCTAATTTTTTACACAGCCATAAAAGCTGGTTTATTCAGATTTCATTTTACACTGCCCAAAATTCTGCAAAATCTTGCTTCGAGAAACAGGAAATGATAGAATAAGCATACACATAAAAGTCACAGCCATTACAATTCTAATGACCGTTCAGAGCCGGATTATAAAAACCGATATTACATGGCAGTTACCGTAAATCAGAATCACAAAATATATAGAGGAAATAGCATTATGCAGTCCATAAATTCTTATATTCTCATACAGGGAATTATATGTGCCATAATTAATATGATCGTAAACCCGGGTATGTCATGGCTATTTAACCGCACGATGAAGTTTACCCCCCTTGCAGGTATAGTCATAGATATGACGATTACCTGTCTCATTATGTCTGCAGCTATAACCTTTTTCACAACTTCCGGAGTAAGGGAAGCCCTGAAAGCCGGAAATATAAAAGGCGGAGATTCTTATTTTACAGGAAAATCATTATCACGATTTCCCCGGCAATGGCTGGCGCTGGGTATTCTGCTCGGCTTTATCTTTGCAATCCTGCTCGTGCCACTGACCATAGTAATCTTTACTGCAGCAGGTCTTTCCGGGTTATCTTTTTTAGGGATTGTAATACTTAAAGCCATATACACAGGTCTAATGGCCTTTACGGTAACAGCTCTGGTAATTATACGTCAGATTGAGGCACTTCAATAGATCACAAATTATAAGAGGAGGTTATTTTATGGAATATCAGGATTATTTCCACAAAAAAATCTGTGTCGTTACAGGCGCAGCATCAGGCATAGGCTTTGCCGTGAGTGAAGCCCTGCTGAAGGCAGGTGCTACGGTAATAATGGCAGACAGAAACACAAAAAATCTGGAAGAAGCAGTAGAAAGGCTCGGTATATATGGCGGGCACGTTCATTCCATGACAGTTGACGTATCGAAAGAAGAACAGGTTCGCCATATGATTGAAGAGACAGCGTTCAGACATGGCCGGCTGGATGTGCTCTTTAACAACGCAGGTATACCTGCATCTTTACCCATAGGCGATGCGACACTGGATATGTGGCGAAAAGTCATAGATGTAAACCTGTGGAGCGTCATATACGGAATTCATTATGTACTTCCGATTATGAGAAAACAGGGAGGAGGCCACATAGTCAATACTTCATCCATAGCAGGTCTTCTCACACCGCCATATCAATCGGTATATTCCGCCACCAAATTTGCAGTGGCAGGCATGAGCGAATGTCTTCGTTTCGAGCTGGGTGATGAAAACATTCACGTCAGTGTAGTATGTCCGGGCAATGTGGCAAGTCGCATATTCGGCACACCTGTTTTCGGCGAAGTAATTGAAGCAAAAATTCCCGATGATGCAATTCCTGCAGAAGAGGCTGCTGAGATTATACTCAAAGGCGTGGCAAACAAAGAAGGTATAATAGCTTTCCCGGAAAAATACCGGCAAATGTGGCTAAATTACTGGAGTAACCCGAAAGAAGCGGAAAAAGGGTTCCGGGAAGAGGCAAGAAAGAGACGAAAGGCCATAGAAGCTACAGGAACAATATATCAATAAGGCCGGGATTTCTATGGTTGGTAGCTTCCCTGAGATTTGAGATGGCACAGGGGGGCTATAAGTATCTATGAGTAAAGAGGTGAATAATTTGAGTAACAGGGAGCAAAAGAATTCCTCTCCTATTTCCGATATGGAAAAATTCCTTTTCAAAACTGCTTCAGATAAAGATTTCAGAGATTCTTTTCTTAAAGACAGAAAATCCTTTCTTGCGAATCCCGGTCTTGCATTGAGCCACCGGGATAAAATGATACTCAGTACTATTCCTCTGAAAAATCTATCTGATATGATAGAAAAACTCAGTTCCCGGACAAGTTCAAGAAGGAATTTTCTTAAAGGTGCGGCAGCAGGCGCATTGCTTCTTACAGGAGCAGTGTCTCCTTCTTTTGCCGGTGAAAAATCTGACGGAAGAGATATTTTTGTCGCACAAACCCTCGGGACACGACCGGATTATCCGGAAAACTTACTTTACAATATGCCTCAGCCATTAACCAGAGCAGTAGGACCTCCGGGTGATACAATAGTTTATAATTATACCGGCTTTGGAATTATTATTCCGACGGATGCCCTGGATAAAGAGACAGATATAACAATAAATATGCTCTATATGGGGCCCGGTTTGAATGAGCAAAATAATTTTTTTCATCTCGATGTTTACCGGATTTATTCAGAGGAGAGTGAATTTTTAAAGGATATTACCATATGGTTCCCTGCAGTAAACTACAGCGGGCTTAAAGCATATTTTTATAAAGATCGGACGATAACAACCTCTGCCGATGACGTCAAATTATGGACGAATAAAGAAATTTGGAATTCTATATCAGACGAATCTATCTGGGAACCGATTTCTGTAGAAATTAAGAAAAATTATTATGCAGTTTTTAAAACGAAAACATGTGGGATTTATACGGCAGGGTATTTCAAATAAGGATTTTTTATTTTACGACTATACCGAATGGTCTTCCTCCATAAAAAGCTATTGTGCGTGATACAACTGTGTTTTTTGCCACATCTATTATGGTTATATCATTAGAACCACTGTTGGTAACAAAGGCAAATTTACCATCACCGGAAATTGCGATACAAGCGGGATAACTACCGGACGCCAAGGTATTCATCAGAGCATCAGTGGCAGTATCAATAATAGAGACACATCCCATACGAGCAACAAAAAGTTTTTTTCCATCAGGTGTTATGGTAACTTTAGTGGGATTTAAACCAGCCTTTATAGTATTAGTTACTTCTTTTTTAAGAACATCAATAACAGAAATACTGTTAGAATTCCGATTCGCCACATACAATTTCTTTCCATCAGGTGTAATGGCCAGACCATAAGGGTTTTCTCCTACTGTTACAGTATCCTCAACCGTATTATCCACAGTATTTATAAAAACCACTTCTCCATTCTTAGCCGTTCCAAGAGAGACATAAACTGTTTGCCCATGTGCTGCTATAGCCCAGGGCTGACCGATAGAATTATCCTTTAATGCCGGTAAAGGAATAGTTTTCACATAGGTATTCGTAGTGGTATCCAGTACTTTCAACAAAGGAGTCTCCAGATGGGCCCACGTACAGTAAAGGTTTTTTCCACCATTTCCTGTTGTTATATCTCCTATACTATAACCGTGTTCCTCCATAGGAATAACAGTAACAACAGAATTATTTTTTTCTGTATCCAGAACTGTTATATTATTGGCGGTGTCGGCAATATAAAGTATTTTCCCATCTTTCATAGCAAGCCAGCCTGGCATGACAGTATCCTTCCACTCTATAATATTCACTGCACTTCTGGAAAGACTGTTAATAATCATTAAAACATTTTTCTTCTTTGAAACAGCCAGGAAGGGATGTGTAATATCATTTGAATTATAAATTTCTTCTCCAAAGGACCAACCGGCACAGGCAACATATAAAAGATAAACACTGGCAGATTCCATAGGATTTGAAAGGTCAGGATTGAGTCCTACTGGTATACAGACAGGGTACATTATTGATGTATTATTGGCCATATGATTTAAAGGTTCAGGACTGACTGCTACAGGAGGTACTTTTTCTATGGGATACATATCAACTATTAAATATCTGGTCTGACCTTTTTGAAGAGTAATACTTTTTCGTTGGGTCTGGTAATCGTCCATAGAAAAGCACATAGTATAATATCCCGATTCAAGGTCATCAAAATAAAAACAGCCAGTCTCATCAGTATGGCATATTTTATCTGCTTCCACTATTTCAACCTCAACATCTTTTATACCTTTCATCATCTTATCCTGAACTATTCCATGAATAACTCCTGAAACAGATTCCTGTGATAAGACGAGGAATTTCATACAGAGGTTCAGACAAAAAATTAAAGTGAATATCCTGACGGCTTTCTTTAACATATATTTTCTTCCTGAAAGTTATTTAAGTGCTCCTGTTCCAGTTTATCAGGCAGATGGTGAAAATCATGTAATATCTCCCAGATCCTTTAAAATTGTTTTTATTTGCTTTTTTATAGGAGATATTCTTTTTAAGCTTTTCCAGACAATCTTATAATCCACACCAAAATAGAAGTGTATCAATACATCCCTTGTACCTGCCATATATTTCCATGGAATAGTCTGATATTTATTTTTTATACCATCCGATATCTTTTTAGTGGCTTCACCTATAATTTCAAATTTCCTTATAACTGCACTGGATGTCCTGTCATCATGTATAAAATCATCATAAGTCATATCTTTAACAAATTCTTCTATTGCTTCCATAGCCAGCAATATATCTTTTAAATAAAGAGTCTCATCTCTTATCATATATAAAGAGTCTCCTTCAGGATAGATTCTTTTAATTCCTCTCTTATTGAGCGTCTGGGGACAATATCTACTTTTATATTTAATCTCTCCTGAAGAAATAGGGAAAGGCCTGCCATATCAAAAAGGTCTGCTTCTTCATCGAAATCTACCAGTATATCTATATCACTGTTTTCTCTGTTTTCCATCCTGGCATAAGAGCCAAATATACCTTTTATCTCTGCTTTAAATTCTTTTTTGATTTCTTCTTTTACCGAAGATAATTTACTGATAATTTCTTCTTTTTTCACCTTAATACCACCTTCTTATTTTCATCAAAAAGGTCTCCACTCAAAAGGTCATAATTAAAAGCTCCCGGGGTTTTATTTTTCTTCTCTTCGGAACAGATCCTCATAAAACCGCCATTTCCTACCTGAGTATAACATGATTTTACTATTTTTCAAAATATTAGTTCCTGTAAATCTGAAAAAGCAATTTGAGCAAGGATTTTGCTTACGGAGAAAATATAATAAAAACAATTATGAGATTAACAGCATTGAGCAGTAAGAGGCAATTTTTTCTTTATGTACAGTACCATGTATTTACTGACCTGAGCATAAGCATTTAATAAAAGTCTTCCTCCCGTCACGCGTTACGCGTTACGCGTCACGAGAGCAGTTATGTATTATTTATGCTCACCTCAGTAATATGTTGCCCTGAAAATCCTTTCACCGTTAAAGGGAAAAAACAACCGGGTATAGAATAAACTAATCATTAAGAGGAAGCTACTTAATTATCTCAATTCGTATCTTAACAGCCGTAATTTCAATTAAAATGCAAACAAAATCATATAAATTCATAGATTCAGTGCCTGATGATCTATATCAAAAAGTAACAGGCAGTGCAAAATATATAGCAGATATAAAGCTTCCGGGAATGGTTTATGCAAAAATACTCCGTTCTCCTTACAGTCATGCCAGAATAAAATCTATCGACACTTCCGGAGCAGAAAAACTACAGGGAGTAAAGAAGATAATCACAGGCAAAGACTGTAATATTATGTTCGGAACTTCCATAAGAGATCAATCGCCTCTTGCCATTGATAAAGTGAGATACGGAGGAGAAGCTGTTGCTGCAGTTATTGCAGACAGTGAAAGAGCGGCAGCAGAGGCAATGAAAAAAATAAGAGTTCATCATGAAATTCTTCCTCATGTAACAGATCCTGTTGAAGCCATATCTGACCAGGCCCCTGTTATTCATGAAAAACAGGAAGAATATGTCAGACTGGAAAAATATAAACCGGTAAAAGACACAAATATATTTCACCATTACAAATTAAAAAGAGGAGATATAGAAAACGCTTTTGAAGAATCAGATGTAATACTTGACGAAAAATTCCATTATCCCCTTTTAAGTCATGTTCAATTAGAACCTCATGGATGTATATGCCTCTGGGAAAACCCTGAAAGATTACAGGTAATAACAGGTACAAAAGGGCCTTTTTCATTAAAAAAATCCCTGTCTAAAGCCTTTAATATAGAAGAAGAACATATAAATCTATCAGTCCCTTTTATGGGAGGAAATTTCGGAGGGAAAGCCTGTAATTCCGTAATCATACTCTGTGCTTTCATCTCACGTTTTCTTATCGGCCATCCCGTAAAACTCATAATGACAAGAGAAGAAGTTTTCACATCTACTCTTTTAGGAAGAGGTATGAAAGGGAAAATAAAGATAGGAGCAAAAAAAGACGGGAAACTTCTGGCCCTGAGGGCAGAGCTGTTTTTCGCCTGCGGTGCCTATGGAAGTACTGCCTGCAGTATTGTAGAAACAGGAGCTATTGCTGCTACTGGCCCCTATGAATATGAACACTACGTGATTGACTCTTACGGTATATATACAAATACTCCGCCCCTGGGAGCTTACCGGGGTTTTGCCCATCCTGAAACCCACCTTATGAGTGAACGTATGATGGATATGCTCGCAGGGAAACTTCATATGAAAACAGGAGCATTAATGAAAAAAAATTTCCTCTGTGACGGTAAAAAAACCTCTACAGGCCAGACTGTAAGAGGAGGACAGGGAAACCTCCTCAAATGTCTGGAAGAAATCGAAAAAACACTTTTTTCAACACCACTGCCGGAAGAGGATAGCCGTTTCTTATATGGACGTGGTATTGCTTCATTCATAAAGTATTCTTCCATCATGCCTGCAGAATATTCCTGTGCATTGCTCACTGTTAATGATAATGGTAAATTCAATATAAAGGTAACAGGTATGGATATAGGACAGGGATTCATAAACTCTCTTTCCAGGGCAGCGTCGGAAATACTTAAGGTTCCCTCTGAGAAAATAAATGTTTCTCTTATAGATACCGGCTCTTCCCTCTTCAAAGATAAAGACATTACAACTATCAATATTACTTCCCGCTGTGTTAATGCACTTATTAATGCCTGTAAAGAAACTGTCAGAAAGATACTTGAACAGGCATCAAATATAACAGGTCTACCGGTGTCAGATCTTATCTATGAAGGAGAAGAAATAACATATAGAGGGGGAAAAATCCTTGATATAAAAGATGCCGGGAAGAAAGGCTTTATCGAACCTGTTACATGCATGTATGGGACTGATGAAATTCTTACTTCTTCGGAAAGGCAAGAAAACTCCGGTGAATATGCTTTCGGCTGTAAAGGTGCAGAAGTAAAGATTGATAAAAAAACCGGCAACATAAAAGTAACACATCTGATAGTGGCAATAGATGCGGGAAAAATAATGAATCCTCCTATGGCAAGACACCAGATGGTCGGAGGCATGATAATGGGCATTGGCGCAACTCTTATGGAAGAACTTTTATTTGATGAATATGGTAAAATTAAAAATGCCTCTTTAAATAGTTACAGAATCCCAACAATAAGGGATATGCCGGAAAAACTTTCTGTCATATTTATAGAGACACCCGATGAAATAATGCCTTTCCAGGGAAGGAGCATAGGTGAACATTCCACCATAGGAGTGGCCCCTGCTATATTGAATGCCATAGCAGATGCAACAGGTATCGATTTCTTTAAAATTCCTGTAAAAAAAGAAGATATTCTGGAGAAATTGGAAGAGCAATCCTTATCTTATCAGGCATAATTCAACATCCATATCACATTCGGCGAACACAGGCCATCACCCGGCGAAAATAAAGGAAAGACCATCATTTATACAGCCAGGTTATAAAATCTTTTTTTCCTGCCTGTTCAATCATTTCCTCAAGAGGTCTTTTGTTTACGAAATAACGAAAAACAAAGGCATATTTTTCATAACTGCCTCTCTCTTCACTCCTTATAATATCACCTATTTCTTCCTCTGACAGTAGAAGCGAGGAATATTCAAACTGATTTACTGTATAAAGAGCAAAACCTTCAAAGAACCATACAGGCCCCATAGCTTCTTCATTACCATTCAGAATTCTTATGTGAAGCCTGTGGGCAATTTCATGGGCCATAATCTTTTCATAGAACTTATCTTCTATGCCCTGAGGATAGTTTTCTCTGAAAACCTCCGGAGAAACTGCAATGAGTATTCTTTTTTCCAGAGCGGCAGAAAAGGTTTTGGGAAAATTAATCGACGGATCTGTTTCTGTAAGTTCTTTAGCCCTTCTGTCAAATTCCTCTTTGCTGTCATAGATCTCAACTCTGTCAAAAAAACTTTCTTCTGTGAGGCTTTCCCAGCCGTATGTTTTTGCAAATTCTCTTATCCTTATCTGAGAAGCTATGACAGTTTCTTCAAATTCCTCTTTCCTGTCTTCCAGAGATTTTGACACTATAAGCGGTACTTTATATACTCCTTTTTCAATCATATAAGAATTCTCTCCTCTTTCAGATGCATTACACACAGTACCTGCAAGAATAATTAAACCGAATACTGTAATAACTGTTCCGGAAATTCTGTTTATCCATCTCAATCTCTGAGAAGTGCATCCTGCCCGGAAAATACCGGCAACAGTGCTTAATGTAAACCACCAGAGAGCAGAGCCGATAAAAACACCTGTTACGAGACATGAAACAGAAAAATAATCTTTCCCTGCAGCACCTCCGCCAAGGCCGGCAAAAACAGCCATAAAAGAAATAATCGTCATAGGATTTGTAACAGTCAGAAAAAAAGTAGACATATAGGAAGTAAAGAGCCCCTTCCCTCCGGCCTGTGCCGCCTGTTCCGACGGTTTTGAAAGAAGAGTCTTTATGCCCAGATAACAGAGAAACATGCCTCCGATTAAACGAAGCCATAGCTGCCGGCTCATGAGAAAAGTCGAAATTACCGTAAGGCCGAAACCTGCAATAGAGCCGTAAATAACATCGGCAGTAGCTGCCCCGAGACCGGAGACAAAGCCCGATGCCCGTCCTTCCGTAAGAGAGCGTTTTATGCATAATACACCGATAGGCCCTACAGGAGCGGCAATGGAAAAACCTATAATACATCCTTTGAGAAAAAAATTAAGTCCCAATTTAAAAGCTCCTTTTTTCAGTTCATCAGTCAGATTGTAAAAATTATATAATCTCTTTTCATATATAAAGAGTCTCCTTCAGTATAGATTCTCTTAATTCCTCTCTTATAGAATTACCTTATAGTATGAACGTATGAGAGTATTACTTTAACATGTTTTAAAAATTACGTCAAAAAGTAATCCTAATTAAGTTGTTACCTTTAATACAAGATAATGAACTATTTGGCGGCAATAAGGATTTAATCGGGGAAGCAGCCACAAAGAATTCTATATTAATATCTCCTCAGTTATTTTAGATTTCAAGAGGATTTTTTCAGTAATAAATAGAATTTTTATTTTATTATCCGAGTTTATTTGTATTGTACAATTATTGAATGGGGAGATTTTATTATGTATCTGCGTCGAGTTCAGATCCCGAACTTCCGAATACTTAAAGATATAGATTTATCTTTTGAACATGAATTTATCCCGCACATTTTTCCTGTTGCCAGTTTGAACGGCGGAGGGAAAAGCACATTATTACAGTTGGTTTTTGTTTTATTACATTGTTCCGGTAAAGCAGAGAGATTACATTACTTAAAGAATATGCTGGAAGGTATAAAAAACTTTAGTTTTGATAATGAATTTACTCTTGCAACATTTGATATATTGCATAAAGGAAAGAGTGTATCTGTAGAATTTTTAATATGGGATGATACTTATATACAAAAATTATTAAAAAATACAGATACTGAATTTAAGCTGTCTGCTATACCGGCATTTGCACGTATCAAAAAGCATTTCGACACAGTAAGGGAACAAGTAAATAAATTGGAAGACTTATATAGTGATTTACAGGAAGTGAATGTGAAACAAAGTAAAAAAGGGCAAATGAGAATTATTTCAAATTTGAAATCTGTTCTAAGTCAATTGAAAAATGATCTGAGAATAACATTACCCAAAGATCTGACAGACAAATTATGGGATAATGATGAGGAGATATTTATCTATAAACATGATACATTTAGTGAGTTTTCCGAACAGATAAACAAAAAGTTACCGTCGATTCTAAAAGATATTAAAGAAAGGTTACAGGATCTTGAAAAGCAAACTGTAACACTTTCAAATATTGTTACCGCTATTAATCAGTATCTCAATTCCCAAAAACTGATATATCTCACGAATTTTTCGATTGAAGATGAAGATAAAGCAAAAAAAAGAGACGGATGTTTGTTATGCAGGATTGACGGAATGAAGAGTGATGATGTAAAAAGTTTCTTAAATGATATCGCAGACAATGTTTTTCTTGCTATTCCCATTACACAGATAGCTTTCTTTCTACCTCAGGAAGAAAGACATCTTTTATTTGAGAAACCCAAATCTTACATGTCTTATCAAACAGTTTTGTCTGAAGCCCAATCCGCTTTACCGGGTTTTTTTACGTGGGATTTTAAAATGTTAGCTTCTATATTTAAAGTTCTCATAGCGGCTCAAACCGCAGATTTTCAGGAAGCAGTCAGGACTGACGGTAAATATGGCAACAGCTATGAAACTCTTATTAAAGAATTGAATATGTTTCTTGATCCCAAAAAAATAAAAATAAAGGCGGATCGTTCCGGTAATCTTTCCGGCATAAAGGTAGAAATAGAAAAGGATGGAAAATTCATTCAAATCCCTTATGAAGATTTAAGTCATGGCGAATTAAGGAAACTCACCTTTTATGTCTGGCTCAAGAATATAAACATGAAAAATTCTCTTGTACTTGTCGATGAAATTGAAATTGCCTTTAATCCCGACTGGCAATATAACATAGTATCAAATTTACAGGATTGGTCTCCCAATAATCAATATTTGCTTGCGACTCATTCATTCGATCTCTGTCAGGCTCTTCCTCCGGCACACGTGAAAGCTCTGGAACCAAAATTGGAGAAACGAGCAGAAGTTCAGCCATGAGCATGTGTCAACAAGTTCTTACAGAACACTGTAACACTATTATAAAGTCAGCAAGAATAAGAAACAGGATTGTTATTTTGTGTGAAGGAGATGTTCCGAATTCAGAAATACGTACACCCTCAGAGTACGGAAAAATGGAGAAAATGCCCGATGCCAATTTTTATAAGGCCTGTGTTCCACGGTGGTGGAAGAATTATCTTCCGCAATTTTTCAACTGCGGAGATCGAAAAGATGTAATAGATACTTATTTTAAACTGATGGAACTGCACAAAGCGTTCCCGAATAATTCGTTTTTAGATCCTGATAAATTGTTTGCCGTAGTAGATCTGGACCTTCAATTGCACAAAATTAATGAAAATTATCCTTTTCAGGACACAGATGAAATTTTTTATAACCTTTATAAGCATGCCGAGATTAACGAAACAGATATTGTTCGGCATCGTATCTGGATAACGGGGTTAGTTCATAAAGAAGCATATTTTTTATTGCCGGCAATACAGGATATTTTTACAGGCTACCATATTCAGCCGTTTTTCGATGGAATCCCTCTGAATTTAGAGAAGCTTTACGTTGCAATGTCTGATGCAATTGATATTGATAATGACCTGCAAAATAATTTTGACAGAGCAAGTAAACGTATTCAATATTGCCCTATGCTGCAGTGTCAGGATGTGTATTCTTTAAAGAATAGCTGGCAAATTAATTTTAAGTCTGCCACAGACGATTCTGTCAGAAATGAACTTGTAATAGCACTTTTGATGATTAAAAAAGCTAAAGAACACTGGAATCAGATAATTCCTGATCCGGATAGTGGATGGACAAGAAAATCTCATATTTTCAGAGAAGATTTAGCATTAAAGATTGGTGGGTATTATTCGGCTCAAACAAAAAATAGTAAGGAACATATTCCGATGTTTTTTAAAATGCTATTTCAAACAGTTACAGGTCTTAATTCCATCTAATTTTACTGAAAAATAAGTGAATAAAAAGACTGATTTAAAACACCTTTTCATAACCATTCCAGGCATTTATTAATACAGTTCAATAAATTTTCTTATGTAATTCTTCATTACAGCATAACAAATTACAATCGATTTTATGACACTCCCCAAAAATCTTATAAATCCTTATTTATCATAGTTTAAAGTGATAATCTTATCGATCAAAATTTAATAATTCATTTTCGGCGTATTTACTGCCACATTTCAATATTTTTTCAAAAACATCAAAAGCCCTGGTTTTTAGGTTATCATCTAAACTATTGACATAAATAAAGATTGCAAGATTGACCAGATAATTTTCTATTTCATCAATCTTCATATTTTCTCTTTCATATGCTTGTAAAATTTCTCCGGCTATATGAAGGGATAATTCTTGATGAGAAGATTGGATATTTGCTGTATAGTTCATGAAATCAGGTAAGGAATCAAATAATGCCTGAGAGGTAAGGAATTTATTTATAAAATTTTCTATAACCGAATCTGGATGTGGTAAATACCTAAACACTTCTCCCACATTACGCCTCACTTCTTTATCAGAATCATTGTACAATCGTTCCAATTCATTAAGACATTGAATTTTCACGTTCCCCTGAGCAGCGTTACAGGCTAGTGTTCTTGCTACTCCTCTGCGTAATTCAATATCACCGTTAATGCATGTTTCATATAAGTCCTTTGCTTCATCAGGTAAAGTAAAAAGAGCAAATGTTGCAAGTTTACCACAGGTTTCACGTGCAAAAGGTTTATTGCTACTCATAAGTAATTCAATATAACCTAACATTTCAGTAGTATATTTATTTATAATAGCATAGGAAATAAAAGTTCCTGTCACACGAGTTTCTATAAGTTCCGGTCTTCCTTTAACAGTTGTTCTAAAAATATCAATTATACGGTTACCTACAGACTGAAATAAATAAGGAAGACATTCAATCATACAAGAACGGACAGCGGAAGATTTATCTTCTGCTACATTCTCTAAAAATAAAATTAAACTATCAATATCTGGATAAGATTTTACCAGCATAAATTTAATATAAAATTTTACTGCTTTGCCACGTACAGTATTTATTCCATTCCAGTGCACATTTCCACCATATGAAGGTATTCCAGATGGATCTTTTTCTTGCCAGGCTTCATTTTCTGGATTCTTTGAAGTTAATGCAAATTTTCTTATTAATTGAAGGATGTCTTCCGGTAAATCATCTCTTAGGTACTTATCTGTACAATCTAGAATTGTTTTGATTTCTTCTGTACAGAAATTCAACGTTGATAGCTTTTTTTTCAATATTTTTATAGATAATTTAGTGCCTATTATTGTATTTAATAATTGTAGTTTTTCTTTATCTAATCTGTCTTTTAATTTATCGATAGTATTGCTGTTAATTTCGTACCATACCTGTGTCTCTAATGAATCGCAGATAGCATTTTGAATAAGAATATCATCGGGTCGCTTCTTTGAAAAAAGTTTATAGATATTATAAACAGTGGCTGGAGGAACTTCTGCTTCAGAAATTCCACTGATTATAGCAATTAAATATCTTGAAGATATATATTCATCAAACCTATTCGATAATGTTAGAAATCTTTCTGGTTCTTCTTTCACGATATGCTCCAATGCTTTTGACAAACCGGTAATACCTTCTTTTACACGTGAAATATGTGTTGTATTCTCCCAGTGTGTATCATCATTATATTTCTTCATAGCTTCAATCCACTCATCATCGGTGTAATATTTCAAGATGTCAACAGGTATTGGAGAACTACTCGGGGTTATCATTTTTTTTAATTTTTCATATGGATTATAATCTTTAAACTTTTCCTTAAGTTTTCCATATACCTTTTTTCCGTCTTTCGATAAATTTTCCTGTTATCCTGAAGATATATGGCTTTACAAAATGGCCTGTCAGTGGCAGAGAATTTCCCAGGAAGAGCCTTTTATGGGCCGGTGCGGTGATGCAGGAGATGAAGTGGGATCGCATATTATAGCTGCCAGGCTTGTTCGGGATATGATGAAACTGTCTTTTCTTATGGAAAAGAAATATGCCCCTTATAACAAATGGTTCGGTTCTGCCTTTAAAAAACTGAAAATAGCTAAAAAATTATTGCCTGTCCTGAACAATATACTGAAAGGAGCAGACTGGCAGAACAGAGAGAAGTATTTATGCGAAGCTTTCGTTATTCTCGGAGAGATGCATAATGACCTTGGAATTACCGAGCATATTGACGTAAAAATTTCAAATTTCTTCGAAAGACCTTACAGGGTCATAAATGCCGGAAGATTTGCAGAAATTATCAAAAAGGCAATAAACAATGAAGAAGTAAGAAATATCAAATTCCCTATCGGTTCTGTAGATCAGTTTATTGACTGCACAGATCTCTCCGATAACATCAAATTGACGGGACTGTTAACAATTCTTTATAAATAATTTTTTATTTTAAAATATGACATGCTTATGTCGTATTTTTTGATATAAAATAGAATAAAATTTTTATAAAAGGAGAGTAAAAATGCATATCATAGATCTGGATAATGAACATGAAGATATCTATCTGGTTTGTCTGTGCGAATGGAATAAATCTATGGAAGAGGTAAAAGGTATCAAAAAAAACTGGTATAATAAAATGAAGGGCAGAGGATTAAAAGTCAAAATTGCTTTTACCGATGAAAATATCCCCGGCGGAATGATTGAATATATGCCTGCCGAATATTTTTCAGTCGAAGGATCTGACCTTTATATTGTCAGTTGTATAATGGTTCATGGATATGAAGGAAAAGGAAGGGGCAATCTTCGTGGTAAAGGACTGGGGAAAGCTCTGCTTAAAGCTGCGGAAGAAGATGTCAGAGCTATGGGGAAAAAGGGACTGGCCGCATGGGGACTGGTTGATGAAGAATGTATGGACTCTCCATGGTTTGAGAAACAGGGATATAAGAAAGCAGATGAAAAGGGAGGAAGATATCTCGTATGAAAATCCTTTACTGAAGATGCTCTTTCGCCTGAATGGATCGAAATTGAATTTAAGCAGGAACAGGTTGCAGGAAAAGTTAAAGTTACTTCATTTTTCAGCGGAG
>JBEHWO010000146.1:0-14802 GCA_040217695.1 Vulcanimicrobiota bacterium
GACCTGTTGCCACTTCTTAAACATGGAACTAAATTTGTTGATGGAATTATGGTACAGGATATGACAAATTTGAAAAAAGCAGCTTAATAGAGGGAGTTGATAGCACTTGAAAGAATTTTACACAACTCTTGACGAAAGCTCCGCGTTACGATTCTCATATAAATATAATGCGTAATGTTTTTCTATATAAATCTTCATACATTACGCATTATGAAATAAATCTATTATTTCCGAAAAAATCAGAAATTTCTATCTTCCTGCAACTCCACCTGCTCCGCCGCCGCCATCTTTTGATATTTCTCCTGCTACAGACTGAGCAAAGCCTGACCCTCCTGCAGTACCGACTCCTCCCGCACTTCCGGCACCTCCAACTCCTCCGACTCCTCCGGCACCGCCGCCACCGCCGCCTGCCATAAATATCACCTCCTGATGTTATTGAAACAGAAATAAGTTTATTATATATAAATAAATAAGCGTACCTTTCCTCTTTATAATTATATACCGGCTTTTTTAGAAAAGTAAAGAACCTTTTATGTAAAATTTTTACTCACTCTTCACTGTCTGCTGATTTTTTTATATTATTAATCTAAAAAATTATTTTCTTCACTGTAAAATATACAGGGATGGCCTGACATATGTGGAATTTATTGCTGATCGGATCCACTATCCGGTGATTAATCAGCCTGTAAAATAAGGAGGACCGTTATGGCATTGGTAATAGGTTTTAAAATAGACTCCCGGTCAGGTGCTATGATATGTGATGAAGAAGACTGGATATTAAGAAGAAGAAGAATTTTTTACGGAAATTTTATATCTCCGCTGGTTTCCCGGGAAATATCAGATAACGTTCATGTTGAAGCATTATACGGAGGCCTGGGTATGCCTTCCTTTACCTGTGATGTTAAAGATTCTGTCATAAAGAAGATAGAGCATAAATATTCGGAATATAAAACAGGTAAAGGCAGACCTCTTTCATCTGCCGATGATATGGCATATATGCTCCTTGAATCCATACAGGAACAATTTAAAAAGAGAATAAATTTAAAATTACTCTCTCTTTACGGTTTTGATAAAGATGATTTGCTTCAGGGACATTTCAATTATAAGGGAACAAATATTGAGATAAAACAGGAAGAATTAAAGAAAAAAGCCATGGAACATGCAACTGTTCCGGAAAAAGGATGTCTTGAAGATGATTATCTGGAACACAAAGCTCTTTTAATGGCCACCGATAAAGATAACGGCATAGTGCTTTATGGCTATGAACATAATAATCCTACTTTATATCTTACGGCAGGCCCCTTTGAAATAAGAGGTACAGGGGAAGATGAAAAAGATGCGGCACAGCTTTCAATAGCAGATTTTATAAATAGAAAGCCTCTCCATGTAAGGAGAAAAGGCTTTGATAGAATAGAAGTTATAACTGAATTGATAAGAGCCATGTATGAAGCGTCTGTTCATAACCAGGAGGTGGGAGGATATTTCAATCTCTTTTATCTGGACGGCAGAGGTAACAGCCAGGAAGAACGATTGAAAGAACCTTCGGATGAAGCTATGAAAATAGCCACGGAAATTATAGCCGGAGAAAAATACGGAGAACTTCAGACACATGACGTTTATGAAATGATAAATTCCCTTGTATTTGAAGATATAAACCCTGATATCATAGAAGAAGAGATGTTTCGAAAGGCAAAATCTCCGTACAGACTGGATTTTATCCTGAGAGGTTATAAGGCCGATTCTATACCTGATGTGAGAGAACCTTACATGAGCCTTCTCGGAGGAGGAAAATAATATGACAACTATAAATGCTTTAAGACTTGATTTTGATTCAGGCCTGATGATATGTGATGAAGAAAGAACATGGCATTTGAGACAGAAACTGAACAGTATAGAAAAAATAAAATCCCTTATTCCTCCTTTAATACAGACGGAACAGGGTACAGTGGCAAGACTTGGAACTACGGGAACCTGCTCTATAGGTGCCGAAATACTCAGAGGCTGCAGAATAAAGCTCCGGAGTATGTACAGTGAAAAAACAGAAAAACTCGGTAAAAAACCTGATTTCTTTCTTACTGTTGAGGAAATAAGTAACATTATCTTTGAGTATATGATAGAGGTGAAACACCGTCATGTAGATGAACTGCTTCTCGCGAAATATGGTTTTGTTACAAAAGACTTCATCAGGGGATATTACATGTCAGGCGAGAAAAAAATAGAGATAAAAGATAAAGAAATCATTAAAGGTGCTGAAGAGATGATAACATGGTCGAAAAAATCTTCGGAACTTAACAAGATTTTAGGAAACGGTGCCATTGTGGCAGGTTATGACAGTAAAGAAGGTTTTAACATATTCCATCTGAGCCTGTCTAAAGGCCGTATAGAACCGGTTCCGTTTATGTTCAGAATGGACGGGTCAGGAAGGGATGTTTCTGAGATAAGATATAATGATTATGTTGACAGAAAATCATTGCGTAAAAGAAGAGACAACCTGGACCCTGTTGAAGCAATGGTTATGATGCTTGAAGCCTTTGTTCATTGCAGAAGGATTGCCATAGGTGTCGGAGGATGGCCTGATATAATTTATATAAACGGCAGAGAAAAAGATAATGATAAAAAAGTAAAGGACGTTGATGATGAAAGGGCAAAGCTGGCAACTGAGATAATTGATGCCTCCTGTACCGGCGAATTTTTCCCGAGAAAAACCTGTTATGAACTTATTGAAGAACTTGTATTCAATGATGGCGATTTTGAAACTGTTCATCTTAAAATGTGGCGGTCTGTCGCAAATCCCACTCTTTTAAGCAGGTTTTTGAGAGGACATAAATAGTGAAAAGTGAAAAGTGAAATGGAATAACTTTTCACTTTTCACTTTTCACTTATTATCCAGATAGTTAAAAGGAGAATATGGAGTAGCAGTATTATCAAAGGGAGTATAATTGGTTGCAGGAGTGGTGTAAGGTGAATAGGGAGGATTTGCTGCAGTGTAGGGAGTGTAATTCTGTACAGGTGCGGTGTAAGGTGTGTAATTTTGTACAGGTGCTGTATAGGGAGCGTAATTTGGAGTCTGAGCATTATATGGTGAATAGGGAGAATAGTTGTAAGTCGGCGGCTGCGGTGTCGCATCATATGGAGAATAGGGATTGGTAGAATAGTAGTTTGATGAATAAACATACTGGTTGTATGTATCATACTTTGCCTGTTCTGCCGGGAAAGTTAATTTTGCATGTTGACCTTTAGCCAGAATTACTTTCCTGCTCCAGGTGTATTTATTTACTATAACGAAATAATAATAGCCATTGGCAGGATTGTAGGTTATAGGGCCGTTCTCGGCATTTGCATAGCCGGGTTCTACCAGGTAATCTCCCGGCGGAAGATTTGAAAAAGTGAAGAGTCCGCTGGAAGTAAGCTGTACTGTTGATACAACCCTTGTTTTCGGTATGCGGGCTTCATTCAGATAATTTTCTGACAGTGACACAGAACCTCCGTCAAATTTTTCCTTTATTATAACCTGCCCTGAAATAGATCCGTATGCACTGTTGGGTTCGACATATAAAGCATTCGGATCTACAGGAATAGTAGTAATAGCAACTAAAACGGGCAAGAAGGTGGAAACATTTTTTTCTTTTTCTATAAAAGATGAACTTTTTGCTTCTGCCGTTAATATTAATAGCCCCAGAAAACATATAAGAATTTGTTTGAACATAGTACACCTCCCTGTTATAAGCCGGGATTATTTATCAAGAGCTTTCATGGCTTTTTCTCTGGCATTTTTCGCATCTACATCATCAGGAGAAGATTCCAGAATTTTATCATAACATTCAATGGCTTCTTTATACTTTTCCGCTTCATATAAAGCTTTTCCTTTATATAACCATGCTTTTGTAAATACCTGGTTAAGTGTTAAAGCTTTATCAAACCATTTAATGGATTCATCATATTTTTTCAGTTCATATAAAGCAATTCCTTTATCGCAGAATAATTCGGGTATTGCTGCATCCTGTGCTATATCTTTATCATACCATTTAATAGCTTCTTCATGTTTTCCCTGTCCTGCCAGGATGAGTCCTTTATTGTGGCAGAAACCAATGGAATCCGGTTTGAGCTCTATGGCTTTATCCATACATTTAAGTGCTTCTTCGTATTTTCCCTGCTCCGAAAGAATCAGTCCCTTTAAAAACCAGGCATATTCCACTTCAGGTTCGAGTTTTATAGCCGTATCATAACATTTAATACCTTCATCATAATTTCCGTCTACTGTCAGAAGCCATCCCTTATATATCCAGGCACCTGTATATTCAGGATCCAGTTCCAGTGCTTTATCGAAAAATTTGATTGCTTCCTCTTTTTTGCCCTGATCATAAGCGGCCAGACCTTTACAATACCATGCACTTGCAGTATTCGGATGGATTTCTAAAATTCTGTCTATACATTTCATAGATTCTTCCGTCCTGTCAAGCTGTGCCAGTATAAGGCTTTTTGCTGCCAGTGCTTCAATATAGTCCGGTTTGCCTTCAATAGCTCTGTCAAAACATTTTATGGCATGTTCGTATTTATCCATTCCCTGGGAATATAATATGAGTCCTCTGAGATACCATCCCTCTGCAGTTTCTGCTCTGGCAGGTAGATTAACTGTTAATATAAATAATATTAATGTGATGAATAGAAATTTTTTTAAAAACATATCAGTGCCTCCTTGATTTTTTGATGGTAAAATCATAACGTAAAGTGGAAAATAAGTCAATACAGATAATATATGCCGAAAAAACTTCACAGGTCACAGTTCATGTCTGTGACCTGTGAAAAAACAGGACATGAACGATTTTTCAGCAGGGAATGTTATATCCTGTCGGATGTATTACCGTATTGAAAAGGAAGTTTATCAAACTTCCTCCTTCTATATTCTGCAGTTCTTCTTCCGACAGCTCTTTTGTTGCTTCTTTTACATCTTCGGAAGTAAAACTGAAACCTGCTTCTTTAATCAATTTCAACAGTTCATCTTTATCTTTAGCCCTTTCTAATTTTTCTTTAAACTCTCTGTCTCTTTCAAACCTTTCCAGGAAAGCATGGGCTGATTTAAAGGACACCTTACTTCACCTCTTAATATGTCTTTATAGTTAGTTATCTATAAATAATAACCTCGTAATGCGTAAAGCGTAATGCGTGATGCGCTATATAAATCCGTCACGCATTATGCGTCACGAGACCATATATGTAATTTATGCTCACCCCGGTAAATGAAATACACCATATATTATTATCGGCATCACGAGGAGAAAAATTTATAAATCCTGTTAAAAAATATTTTTTTGACTGCATAAATCCCATAGCAGTTCTGTCAGTACTGTTTTACTCACGGTACAGGACATTTTTTTTACATATTTCTTTATACCTGCCCTGGCATTTCTGTTTCCCTCTATAGAGAAAATTCCTACGGGACATCCTCCTCCGCAGAGAAATCTGTAGCCGCATGTTCTGCAGTCACTGCGATTATTTACATTTACTATGTCAAGCATATGAGATATTACATCATGCCGTGGATAATCGCCTGAAGAGATATGACCTAACCGGTATTTTTTATTCCCTACAAGATAGATACATGAAAAAACCTCACCTGAAGCCGTAATTACCGGGGTATTCCCGAAGGGCGCACCGCATCCCCACTGGTTTCTATATAGAGGCTGCAGTCTTCCCATATATTCATTGAAGGGATAGAGATCTTTTACAGGCCAGATTTTTGAACGAAATACCTCTTTTAGTCCTGCGGCAAATTTTTTCGGTGACGGACAGAGTGAAATAGGTAATATGTTATTATCGGAATCCACCGGGTTAAGCGGTACAAATGCACAGCTTTCTCCTCCGAGTTCTCTGTGAACCTGTGCTATATCCGTCATGAAACTGTCGTTGTGAGATGTTATTGTGGCCCTCAGTGAAACTTTTATGCCTGATTCTACAAGTTTACGAATATTCTCTGAAGTTCTTTTAAAACTGCCGCTTCCATCTATAAAAGGTCTGGTTTTATTATGAATTTCTTCGGCGCCGTCAATGTCAACAAGAAAGGTCATTTTACATCTTTTTGCCGTCTCTATAAGATCATCGGGGAAAATGGTGAGATTGCTTGTGAGATGGTAGGCTATGGATTTGTCATTATTTCCCGGAAGAATTTTCTTTTCACAGTAATTTATGATTTTTTTTGCCAGATCCCAGTTGAGAAGTGGTTCGCCGCCGAAAAACACTATTTCCAGCCTGTCCGAGACAGTGTCAAATGTTTTTTTTATGGCTCTGAATGCTGTTTCTTCAGTCATCATAATATGCCTGTCTCTGTTATAGCTATTTATACCGTTGAAACAGTATATACAGGACTGATTGCATGAATGGCTCAATAATAAATAGAGGCTCTTCTGTCCCGAATGTGACTGGCCGCATTCATTACAGTTATGTTCTGTTTTACCGGAATCATCGGTAAGGATAAGGGAATGAAAAGCCAGAAAATCAAATAATTCACTGCTGCAGAACTGTGGCGGAGAAGTGAAAGGTTCTGATGATTTAAGTTCATTCAGAATCTTTAAAATTCTGTTCCCGCCGCGGGGAAAATATATGGGATTGACCAGTTCCGCATTAAAGATTATTTTTTCTCTGCCATGTTTTAAAACTACTATTTCTCTTGCGACTTTCATTATATGTTATAAGAATCGTGACGCGTGACGCGTGACGCGTGACGCGAGGAATCTGTCTTTCCTTCTTTGTAACTACATTACTATGGATTTTTTCCCATGTTAATATCTTCAAACCTTACCCAGTAAAGGTCACAGCCCATATCTTCATCGAAATAAGCAAACGTATCTGTCATATGATAGCCGAGTTTTGCAATAGTCCTGGAATGGCCATGTCTTGACCACATTTTATGGGCATTCTCTCTGCTTACCCCTTCAATAGGGAGTTTCGGTAATCCCATTCCGGTATATTCGTCTATCATGGCTTTCAGTAAAAAATAGACAGACGTTTTTCTGGCACTCTCTGTTATGACTATATCATCTACGTAAGCAACCGGTTCATCCTGTTCCCTGTGAGAATTATCAAGATATGCCAGTATATAGGCATTTATATTTCCGTTTTTATCTACTGTTGCCCAGCTGAAATTACAGTTGTTTTTTTCCATTTCGCAGAGATTTTCCCTGATACCTTTTTCTCCGAGTCTGTATGGTTCCGGATAAACAGCAGCTTCCACCGCTGCTATTTTATCTGCAATAGAAGATGTAACTTTTATTACTTTCATGATATTTTACTCACCGCTTTTTCTGTACTATGATTATCGTGGCCAGTGACGGGAGGAAACATAGCCTGTTATGTATACAAATCTTTAGTCTTCAAGCCAGATTTCATGCCATTCTATGACAGGCATCCTTCTGAGCATGGCAAAAAAACTATTGAATTTTTCAAGCCCTACTTCCTGTTTATATTTTTCTATGATATTTTCGCCGCTTTCTCTGCTGCTGTATTCAGTACAGTGAACATATCGTCCTGATTGGAATTTCTCCCTGAAATACCATCTCTTTACATATCCTTCCTGTTTTTTTATAAATTCGGCAAATATTTTCCCCGCTTCTTCAAAATCTTTTTCTTTTCCACGCTTGACATCGAATATAACTATCTCTACTAAATTTGACATAAAGTTCTCCTTTCCTCCATCACCCGACACCCATTACCCGACACCCTTCACTTTTCACTCTACTGACCTGACTATAAGCCTTTAATAAAAGTCTTCCTCCCGTCACGCGTTACGCGTTACGCGTCACGAGAGAATATATTTATTATTTATGGTCACCTCAGTAATTACTGACCTGACCATAAGCATATAATAAAAGTTTTCCTCCCGTCACGCGTTATGATTCTCATATAAATATTAAAGATCTTCCCAAAAATCTCCTTTTAAATTATAATACAAAAAAGAAAATTGAAAGGCTTTTCCCGGTATGCTGTTACATGAAAAAAATATAGAAGCTCTCCTGTATGAAGTATCTTACTGGATAAGAGAGTTAAACTTTGATTTAAAATCTTATATGGAAAAACATTTTCCGGGAACATCCGGAAAAGAAGTGACATGTTTAAAAAACGATGAACTGTTGATACTCTTTAAGGCCCTTCCTGAAGAGGTTTCAATACCGGTTCTGTCGATTATGAATCTCTATTTTACCTCTTCCGAACTCAAGAGATATTATAAAGATAATCTCTGTTGCAGCGAAAAAGATATAATTGAATATTTCTTTCATAATTATTATATCAAAGAGATTAAAAAAGAAGTTTTTTCAGAAGATATTCCGTTACGGGAACATTTTGCTTTACAAACAGGAGTGGGAATCACATGGCTTGTTCCTTTTATAAACAAAGCCGTAGAAGGTTTGAGAAGAAGTGTTTTTGAAGAAAAAGGAGTCATAGTTCCTGAACTGTCTGTATCTGTTGTACCTCAACTCCACCCCAGGCAGTATATTATAGAGCCGGGACATAACAGAGGAAGGCTCATGGGAAACAAACTTCTGGCAGCCGGTTCAGATGAATATATAAGACTTCTGGAAGGAGAACATTTTTTTGAGCCGGTTTATGGGACTGCTTCTGTATGGATTAAAGATGAAGAAGGAAATAATATACTTGAACAGGGCGGTATGGTTTTAAAGGCAGAAGAGCTTTTGCTTGCTCATATCATTGATGTGATTGATAAACATCTTTATGTGTTTATAAATGAAGATTATCTCTCGTCATGTCTTCAGGAAATCAATAAATCCCATCCTCTGTTGATAAAAAGACTCAAAGAGTTAAATATTCCCGAAAAAACGATAGTTTCTGTTTTAAGAAACGTCATGTGCGAAGGGGTTAATATAAGGGATCTTGTATCGATTCTGTCGGAAATACTGCAGTTATGGCCAAGAACGGATGACAGTGACGTAATTACGGAATATATAATAAACCATTTTACTTCTCTCTCCTGTTATAAATATACGGAAGGAAAAAAACTTCATTGTTTTACCTTGCCTTCTGACATTGAAGAAGAGTTGAAAAAACTGTCTCTATGGGATAATCTTTTTGAGGAAAAGATGCCGGAAGGAATGAAGAAATTTTTACTTTCTTATATAGAAAATGTCTCTGTTCTCATGGGAATAAATAAACAAGAAGCCGTACTTGTTACAGGAAGAGATATAAGGCCTCATATAAGGAAACTCACAGCAGAGAAAATCCCGTCGATACATATTTTAAGCAGAGAATATGTTGATCCCGGAATAGAACTCGTGGAAGAACATTATCTCCTGAAAGATATAACCTATGTTCAACCTGATATATCAACAGACGATGAAGTTCAGCGAAAATTCCGCAGAATAATATGGGAAATAAAGGATACTTTTCCTGCTGATGAATATTTGTTTGTTTTATTGCCTTTTGACTGCGCTCCTCTTTTCAGACATATGACAGAAAGACTTCCATGGATAAAAGTGCTTTCAACAGAGGGTATAAGGGAGATCACTGAAAGCAAAAACAGTCTTGTCGGGAAAAAATGTGATATGTTTCTCAATATATTCTCCATGATTTTAAAAGATGATATAGATAAAGCCGAAAAAGAAATTTCACTGTTAAAGAATATGTATTCTTCTTCCTGGACCTTCATAATTGAAGGAATAATTGCGAAACATAAAAATGATTACAACAGATTTTATGAAAAAATCATGGAAGGACTCAGAGAAAATCATTTTTTACTCAATATTTTTCCTCTCAGGGAATTGAATGCTTCCGAATATGATTTAAAAGAATGTTGTTTTAAATATTATGATAAAAAATTCACAGGTTTTTTACCTGAAGTGTCCGGCAGACCATATGTCAAATATATCTTACCTCCTCCTCTGGAAGTACATATGGCAGTAGATAACATAAAAAGCGATGAATTAAAAAAATATCTTTATGATTTGAAAACAGAATTTATGGCAAAAAGAGGTCTGGTTTTACCGGACATAGTTTTTTCAGAACATATATCTTCAAAGGATTATTCGATTTCTCTCAAAGGCTTTACCGTAAAAAAGAACGAACCCTTTGTATCTGCCGGGAAATTTATAAATGATATTAAAGAAATAATATATAAAAAATCCCATTTCTTTCTTGATATAAATCAGGCAGATAATATACTCGGTCGTGCCAGGGTAAAGTGTCCCGCCCGTGTTGAGAAACTTGACTCATTCAGAATACCTGCAGACAGTATGTGGAAAATATTTCAATATATTTTGAAGAGGGGAGGCAGTCTTTTAAATATAGAACCTGTTCTTGAGGTTACAGGGGATCTCTGGCAGAAGAACAGAGATACGGCTTTAATAGCAGAAAAAGCTCTGGAAAAACTCATATGTATAGATGAAAAAAACATGGCTCTGGCAAAACTTTATTTTATATGGCAGAATAAATTAAAAGAACCTTTCTTCAAAGGAGCTCTCTCTCAGGTAGATTATTCTGTTCTTGCAGGAATAATTAAAGATTTTGATTTTTCTTCTTTTCTTTCAAAGAGACACAGCTGTCTTGATACAGCTTTTTCCGATCTCAGGTTTTTCAATAAGAAAGCCTGGCTTACTGCTCTTGATTTTGCAGATATTAATGAAATTGCAGAAGCTTTTAAAGAAGCGCCTGATGAACTTTATGAATATGTAATATCCCTTCTTCCAGATGATACAGTATCTTTTTTCAAAGACGTTACGTCTCAGCCTTTAATAAAAAAATCCGTTACGAATGACGGAAGAGTAATTTTATTTAATATTTTCAAGAGTCTTGTTATACTCGGGAAATGTCACTTCCCTGACGTACTTCTGTCTTCACCTGCCTGGCTTGCTCCGGACAGATTACATCTTACTTATGAAAAGGAAAAACTCATCAAATCCCTTACAGAGAGGGAAAAGATAGCCATTATCATCCATAATCTTCCTGAACCTGTGTCTGTATTTTTACAGATTCTTTTTCCCGATTATAAACCCCCTGAATATCATTATGAAATTTCCTGGGAAATATTGAAAGAATTTTATGAAACATATTTTAAACTTATGTCACCTTCTGTTGATTTATCTCTTTATGTGAAATCTTTTGACAGGATAATCCTGAAAGCAGGAGAAAAAATCTGCAGAGGAGATTATACAGGTGCCATTGATATATTAAAAATAGAACCGGAAAACAGAATTGCCGGTTTTTTGATATCTGTCCTTTTGAAATATACAGGTAAATCTTTCTCTTCTGATGAATATGTGGAGCAATCAATTGACTTTTCCCGTTTACTGTTACAATATGGCTGGCAGGAGAAAAAAATGAGTGCCCTTGAACTGGGATACTATCTATCACATACGGATTTCTACAGAAAATACGGAGAAAATTATCTTGCAGCCTGCGGATACAGATTGAAAGGAGAGAAAAATCCCAATTCCCTTGTTTTTTATGAACAGGGAGAATGTTATCTTGATGCTGAAATGTACGGTCATGCCTTTATTTCATACGGAAAATCCCTGGAATGGTTAAAAAGAGAGGATAGAAATAAACCATCTGATTTTATGAAAAATCTTTTACGTAAGATTTTTGATACTCTGTATTTGAGCCGGCCTGTGGAAGATATAGCTTCTGCCGTATTTTCTCTGCCGGAAGAAAAGATATTTCCCTGTCTGAAATTGTTCAGTTCTGAAGAAAATTTAGAGAAACTCCTTGCTTTTAAAGGAAAATCCGGGAAAGAATTGTCTCACGTCAGAGAAATATTATGTCTCTGTACGGAAGACCTCTTTCATGGCATCAGTCAATAAAATATATTTTGCGAATGCAAATATATTTTTATCCCGAGTTTTATACTGTCAGGAGTTACGCATTTTGTCATTGCGAGGAGCGAAGCGACGAAGCAATCCCGACAGTTTTCGGTATGCCAGTGGGATTGCTTCGCTTCGCTCGCAATAACTGGTTTTTCATTATTTTTTGCGTAAGTCCTGATACTGTATACATTGTATGGTAAAATATTTTTGCAAATGCGTAAAAAAGCTTGACAAACCTGTGATGTAATATTAAGATAATATAGATTACTGGAAATTTATAGTGTATTTATAGTAAAACATATTATGCAACATATTTTTCATTCAAAATTACCACATAACAACCTGTCCGGCTTGCCTGAAATTATACCGAGAGAAGTTCTTTTCAGAGAGTCGATAAAATATCCCAAAATATCACCTGACGGTAAAAAACTTGCATATATATCACCTGTTAATAATGTGATGAACCTGTTTATTAAGACCATCGGAAAAGAAGATGACAGAATAATCACCGATTTGAAAAAAAGAGGCATACATTATTATATATGGGCTACAAATAAATATATTGTTTATCTGGACAATGACAGAGGAACTGAAAATTTTTCACTTTATAAATTGGATGTCGAAAATATGGATATTACCATATTGACTCCTGATAAAAATGCTAAAGTCGGGATTATCCATTGTAATAGAGAGCTTTTTACTGATGAATTAATATTTTCTTTATATAAAGATAAAATGGCAGTTGCAGATTTATATCGTGTCAATCTGAATTCAAATGAATCAACTCTTATAGAGAAAAATCCCGGTAATGTTGCTGCATGGTTAATAGATAACAATTTCAGAGCCAGTGGAATAATATCTGTAAAAGATAACGGTGAAACAGAGCTTTCTGTCAGGATTGCCGGAGAGAATGGCCTGCAGGAAAAGACTGTATGGACTATGGAAGATAAATTTTCAAGCCAGCCTCTCTGTTTTTCAGAGGATAATAAATATATATATATATCAGACGGCCAGACTTATGAGACAGGCAGAATAATTAAGATAGAAATAAAAACAGGAAAAGCTGAAGTTATAGCTTTCAATGAAACATACGATTTATGTATAAATGTGTTCAATCACAATGTATCTCCATATGAAAATCCCACTGTTCTTATAAATTCGAACGGCTCTGAAATAGACGCAGTCGCTTTTTATGAATACAGAAAAAAATGGATTATTATAAATAAAACACTGGAAGAAGATTTTAAAGCTATAAAAGAGCTTGATAGCGGAGATTTTTCCATTATCAGCCAGGATGATGAAGGTAAAACATGGATAATAGCTTTCGAACATGATAATGGCCCCGTATCCTATTACAGTTTTAACAGAGAATTAAAAAAAGGAACCTTTATATTTTATAATAAACCTGAACTGAATAATTATACTCTTTCACCTGTGGAAGAAGTAACTTTTTGTTCCAGAGATAACATGACCATTCATGGATATATAACTTATCCGGCGGGGATAAAAAGAGAGAAACTTCCTCTTGTGTTGCTTGTGCATCAGGGGCCATGGCAGAGAGACATATGGGAATATAACCCGGTAGTCCAGTGGCTTGTCGGGAGAGGTTATGCCTGTTTACAGATTAATTACCGCGGTTCTACAGGGTATGGCAGGGAATTTCTCAATGCAGGCAATAAAGAATGGGGCGGTAAAATGCAGGATGATCTTATAGACGGTGTCAACTGGGCTATAGAACATGGTATAGCAGAACCTGCAAGGATTGCCATATATGGGAAAGGCTACGGAGGTTATGCTGCCCTTGCGGGAGCGGTGTTTACTCCTCATATATTTTGCTGTGCCATAGCCATACAATGTCCCGGTAATCTCATAACATTTCTTCAGTCTCTTCCAAAATACTGGAAACATCAAAATAGAATGATTGTCGAAAGAGTAGGAGATATTGATAAAGACAGGGACATGTTAATAAGCCGTTCTCCTGTTTACAGACTCGAACAGATAAAGAGCCCTCTGTTGATTGCCTATGGTCTTAACAGTCCGAGAGTTACGTCATCAGAACCTTACAGGCTTGTACAGACTATGAAAAGTAAAGGTATTTCTGTAGAGCATATAGTTTTTCCTGATGAAGGACATGAAATCATGAAAGAGGAAAATCGTTTCAAATTTTATACAATTACCGAAAAATTCCTTTTCAGACATATGGGCGGAAGATATGAGGCAAGAGAGATAAATCTCAGGGATATATACCTCTCTCCTTCTTCTGATAATAATTTTTACAGAGAAAGTATGATAGATAAAATTTTGAAAGAAGGGGATACAGAGGCTTTTGAGAACCTTATGAAGCCATATAAAAAACCTCTGTTGAAATATTTTTTTCATATTACTGGAAATCGTGATACAGGAGAAGAGCTTTTGCAGGATGTTTTGTTTCGCGTATGGTTATATTTGAATTCATATTCTTTTCTTGATAATACGCCTTTTTCTTCCTGGTTATTCAAGATTGCCGCGAATGTAGTGAACGACTACAGAACAAAGAATTCTAAATTAAATAATGAAATAAGCCTGGAAGAAATAAATTTAGATATAAGTGCAACAGGTTATAAAGAAACTATAGAAGATAAAATGTTCGTTCATTCTTTAATTAATTCCCTGAAAGAACCTTATAAAACTTCTCTGTTCCTTCGTTTCGTAAAAGATCTTAATTATAAAGATATTGCTGCATTAATGAACACAGATGAAAATAATGTAAAAGCCTATTTATACAGGGCAAAAAAATATCTTCTGAAATCACTGGATAATCTATAATTACTGAGGTGAGAATAAATAATACTGCTCTCGTGACGCGTAACGCGTTATACCAATTCGCTATCAATTTTAGTATTATAAATCTCCTGGCTTTGCCTGCCTGGCGCTCCTCCGAAAAAAATCTAAACTGGAACAGGCATATTTGTTAAAACTTACATCATGCCACTTTGCATTATATTCTATTCAAATA
>JBEHWO010000147.1:0-14751 GCA_040217695.1 Vulcanimicrobiota bacterium
GATGAATTGTTGTAATTTTCCATAAATCATAGTTTACAACATATAACGCGGCTCTGCAACAATGTTGCAAAGCCTAAAGGTGTGGGGCCTCCGCCCCCACGCCCCACCACCGACATTGTCGGTGGCTTAGCTACGAGTTAACCACGATGATTTTAATGTGTAAACCTCGTCATTGCGAGCGAAGCTAAGCAATCCCACTGGTAGGAACCAATCCGACGGGATTGCTTCGTCGCTATCGCTCCTCGCAATGACACACATCTTAATCATTGTGTCTGTCTACTAGCTTTTATGCCATAAAAAATGAAATTTCCTATACTCTTAAATTACTGATAACTGGTCACCGGTCACTGGTCACTGTTCAAACAGCACAGTAGACAGATACCTCTCTCCTCCGTCGGGGAGTATGACTACAATAGTTTTACCTTCAAATTCATCCAGTCCTGCAAGTTTTATTGCAGCTGCAGTCGCTGCTCCACAGGAAATTCCGCAGAGAATACCTTCTTCTCTTGCGAGTCTTCTTGCAAATTCCACTGCATCTCCATCGTGGACTGTTTCTACCCTGTCTACTACTGACAGATCAAGTGTATCGGGAATAAATCCCGCACCTATACCCTGTATTTTATGAGGTGACGGTTTTAATTCATGACCTGCAAGTTTCTGAGTTATAACAGGGCTTGCTGCCGGTTCAACTGCAACAGAGAGAATCTTTTTACCCATTTTATGCTTGATATATCTGGATATTCCGGTAATAGTTCCGCCTGTACCGACACCTGACACGAGAATATCTACATGTCCGTCTGTATCGTTCCATATCTCAGGGCCTGTAGTTTTCTCATGTATTGCCGGATTGGCAGGGTTTTTAAACTGCTGCGGTAAAAAATACCTTTCACTATCACCTGCAGCAATCTCTTCTGCTATTCTGATTGCACCCTTCATGCCTTCCGGCCCCGGAGTAAGTATCAGGTTTGCACCGAACATTGAAAGTACCTTCCGTCTTTCTATACTCATAGTTTCCGGCATGGTAAGAGTGAGTTTGTAGCCGCGGGAAGCACATACATAGGCAAGAGCTATTCCGGTATTTCCGCTTGTAGGCTCAATAACCTCCACTCCCGGTTTAAGTAACCCTTTTTCTTCAGCATCCCATATCATTGATGCACCTATGCGGCATTTTACGGAATAAGCAGGATTTCTACCTTCAATCTTTGCAAGAACCGTAGCTTTACATCCTTTTGTTATTCTGTTGAGCCTCACAAGAGGAGTTTTACCTATGGAATATGAATTATCACTGTATATATTCACATGTACACATCCTTTCTTATTAAGTTGAGTGTTTATTGTGGTGAGAATAAATATTTGCTCTTGTAACGGGTAACGCGTAACGCGTGACGGGTGGTTCGTAATGCGTGATGCGTCATGCGTGATGCGTATTTCATCTCCGGGGCGTTTAATAACAAGCCTTACCCTTCACTCTTTCACTTTTCACTCTTTCACTTAACTATGCCCCCTTCGGTAAGACTGTATTTTAAAATAAGCTCCATCGTCTTTCCGGCAAGTTCTCCTGTCAGATTGGCCCAATGTTCATCATATTTCTTCACATGACATTTCATATGTTTAATCGCTCCGTTACAGCAGTAAGCATTACAGGTATGTTTAAACCATCTATGAAGTTCTTCGCAGGCAGCTTTAACTCTATAATCATTCGGCGATTTTTTTCCGATGATAAAGCCTATGGCCATGACTCCGCCGCTTACTGCCCCGCAAAAGCAGCCTCCATATCCCATGCCGACAGGTAAACGGGAAACAAGATTTATTTTCTCTTCTGTCAGAGGATTGCCAAGTAAATCATTTATTGAATAGAGGATTGCCAGGGAACAGTGTGTCCCTCCCTTATATAAATTAATAGCTTTTTTCCTGGCCTCATCAATAATGTTTTTCTCCACCTCCGTAATTTTATATAGAATAGTCCAGAAAATCCTCTTTATTTTTTTCGTCCATATTAACAAGATCTTTAAGATTCAAAGAATTAAGTGTTTCAGCCATTTTATCCCCCAGAATAGACCAGACTTTACGGGCCGTGCAGAAGCCAGATCTCTTACAGGAAGACGGATGTTCGGTGCACTCTACAGGAGTAAAATTACCCTCAAAAACCTCCACTATATCTTTTACCGTAATAGCAAAAGGTTCTCTGGCCAGTAAATAACCGCCGGATGAGCCCCTGATAGGTGTAACAAGCCCCCTGGCTTTAAGGGGAATAACTATCTGACTCAGATATTTCTCAGATATATCTTCTTTTCTGGAAATATCTTTAAGAGATACGGGCCCCTTTCCATATTTCAGAGCCAGTTGAAACATTAACCTTAATCCATATCTTGCCTTTGTAGATAGTTTCATAAAAAGCATAAATAGCAGTAATTTTTACAAAATGCTATTCATAACCCTCTCTTTCAAAATATACTAGCAATACTATCATTTTAGTAGTATATCATATAAAAGTCTGATTGTCAATGAAGATTTGTTAATGGAAGTTATAAAACTACTGTTGATAGTGAAATGATATTATAATAAAAAATAGTAAATATGAAGGCTATTACAAAATAACCTTTGATCAATGGAGGCTATGTCAGAATAACCTTTAAGACAGGCCCCTTATTGACCTTTATAGAATAAATTTTTCAATGTCATCTGATCAATCGGATTTTTTGATACTTTCTCTTTTACATTCAAATAAACCTGTTCAATATATTTATAGGGACACATGGAAGATACGGCACATTTTTTGCAATTCCAGCAGTTAAGAAGGTCATTATTCAAATCATAATTAACCACATTTCTTACAAGATTATCGGCATCTTTAAAGGTAGCCAGAATGTCATCTATTATATAATCATCATAAATAGCCATGAGAATATCTCTGATTTTTTCCAGGTTCTCAGGATATTCCTTCGACAGGGCCAGAAATTCTCTGAGAGCATGGAGTTGCCTGGGAAGTGCCTCACATTCTCTGGCAAGTCCCTCTACAAATTCACAGTATGATTTACAGGCTTTATCAAAATCCCTTAAATTATAATAGAGATAGGTCATAAAGACATTGAGGCTCATTTTATTCAATGGGTTTTCTTCAAAAACATAAGGAGGAGGAGCATATTCTCCGAGAAGATAAAGTTTTTCTCCTTCCCGCCTCATAAATGACAGAAAGGACTCCATATCAACGGAAAGCTCTTTCAATTCGGTTTTATTCAGTTTATCCAGCCTGCTTAAATAGTTCATTCTCGGAATGCTTCTGACAAGCATATCCCATTTGAGATGATTGAAAAATTCTTCCGACAGGCCGGGGATTATAATCTGATAGGAGTTAAATCCCATGAAAGAAACATCTCTTACAAACATATTATACCCCATATCCTTTACAAGATCCTTTACGGAGATGAATCTTTCCTTCTGATTTGAATTCTTCATATCAGGAAAACCTTTAAATTCGTAGGAAAATTCATTATCAAAAATCTTATGGGAACAATGGCCGTATCCCCTTGTAGTATACCAGAGATAAAGTCTTTCATATTCTTCTTTATCAAAAACAGGCACCGTATTTATGGGAGCAAGGAGATCATCATAAAATATTCTGCGACCCTGGAAAAATTCCGTAAGACATCTTTCGAGAGCAATAGCCATATCAGGGTCGGAACCGAATTTGAAGGCATATTTGTTTTTATCCTTAAATATGACTACCGTTCCTATAACAGGGAAGACAATACCAAGGGAACAATCTTTCACTATAATCTTATAAAACCCGGTATCTTCAAGCATTTTAATTAAATTATACTGATAGGGCGCACGGTCTTTAAAATATTCATGAGGAATTGTAGGAGGAGTAAGTTCACGAAAATAAATTTCTGCCTGAACATGGCGCTCGAATATTTCACATATGCCCTGGGTAATAGCCTCCTGTGGACTATTGCCTCCGCACATGCCGTTTGTGCTGTAAATATACCAGAAAAAACGATAAGGAAGATATTCCAGCCTGTCTTCATTCACATTATAGTAAGGAATAAAAGGAAATTCTTTATTTTTATCTGCCATATATTCTCTGTATTTATCCCACAGATCACCGGTAGAACAGTTATATACATAGAGATGGCCTTTCTTAAAATCCTCAGGCAGAGGCGGATACTGACTCGACGGGAGTAATTTTTCATAAACATCATAAATGAATCCGAATTTCTTCATGGCTTCGGGGCTGATTTCATAGGGACTGATGAGCACCTGATTCTGCAGCCTTTCCAGCAGTTCGGCAAGACCGCTTGCAAGGGATAGTTCCTCTGTAATACCCTTTCCGTTCACGCCAACAGGCGTATCCTCTATGCCTACTCTGCAGGAATATAAGGAATTAAGGGCATTACCTGCTGTCTGCTTGCAGGCAATAATCCTGTTCTCTTCTAAAATACCCTTTAATTTTTTTATTGTCTCTTCCGGATTAAGTTCTTTATAATGTTTAACCATATATCCTCCTTGGAATCGTAACGCGTGACGCGTGACGCGTGACGCGAAAATGATAAATTTTCATGTAAATCTCTGTCTTATTCACCCGGTAATTATATACTGACCTGACCATAAGCATGTAATAAAAGTCTTACTCCCGTCACGCGTAACGCGTCACGCTCTAAACGTATGATGTAATTATTTATTGACAACCACCTCAGTATACAACTCCTAAAAATTATTGCCCTGTAGCTTTTAAAGACTGTGCAAGACCATCTTGAGCCACTTTATCCCCGGGATTAATGGACAGTGCTTTATTGAAAGAAGTGACTGCATCTTTATATTTTTTCAGATAATACAGGGCTGTACCCTTATCACTCCAGGCTACACCGTAGAGCGGGTCCAGTTGTATGGCTCTCTCAAAACACTTTAATGCTTCATCATATTTCTTCTGATTGAGTAAAATATAACCTTTATTATCCCATATTATACCTTTACCGGGATCAAGTTCAATAGATCTATTATAACATTTAAGAGCCTCATCATATTTTCCCTGACTGTCAAGAGCAAGGCCTTTATCATTCCATGTAAGGGCATCAGACGGAGAAAGTTCCAGCGATCTGTCAAAACATTTTATTGCTTCATCATATTTTCCCAGTTGTGCCAGAGCATAACCTTTATAACGCCATGTAATGGCATTATTACCGTCAAATTTTAATGCCTCATCATAGGCGCCGATAGCTTCATTATATTTTTCCTGTTTTGACAGAGCATATCCCCTGGCACTCAGGACAAAACCGTTATTTGCCTGAAGTTCAATTGATTTATTATAACACATAAGGGCATAGTCATATCTCTTCTGGGAACTTAAAGAAAAACCTTTATTGTACCAGGTAATGGCATTGAGTGTATCAAATTCAAGGGACTTATCAAAACATTTTATAGCATCATCGTGATTGCCCTTTGAAGACAGAATAAGCCCTTTGTCATTCCATGTTGCAGGCTGATTCGGTTCAAGTTCCAGAGATTTATTGAAACATTTAATCGCTTCATCATAGTTATTTTTACCATACAAAGCCTTTCCTTTATTATACCAGGCAGTTCCCAGTTTTTGATTCAATTTCAATGCTTCATCGTAGAGTTTAATAGCTTCATCATATTTCCCATCTTTTGCCAGAGTTAATCCCTGATTATTCAAAGCTATAGCCTTTTTTTCTTCATTACATGAAATATTTAATGATAAAACCAGCGAAAGAATTAACATACATGCAAGTGTTTTTACACTCATAAATAAAACCTCCTGAAAAATTAATTACTGAAGTGTATTTGCTTCCCGTCAGCAATTTTTTTTATCTTAATGACATTGCATGTAAGGAGTTACGGGAATTAAATACAGTAACCTCAGTAATTATAAAATACAACCGGAATTACATTGCAAATTTCGTGCCATTTCCGAGAACAAGTGGTCTGGCAGCATCCGTTACAGCTCCGATCTTTACTGCATAGCTTGACTTTCGTGCAATATCTTCATCTGTCACTATATGAATATCTAAAAGTCCGTCTGTCTTGTAACCGGTACGTAAAAAATTCAATTCGCTCAAACAATAACTCCACCCGTGAAGCCAGGCAAGAAGTTCCCTTTTCTGTTCTTCCGAACCGGAAAAATGAACAAGAAGATCAATATCACTGCCCGGGCCTGCCATGGCATTTTTGGCACTGCCAAAAACATACATGGCTCTGACTGAAAATTTAGATGGATCCAGGTTTGCAGCTACACGTTCTGCCATATAAAGACGCCAGCGCCAGTATTCTTCGCTCTGCTGTTCTACATATGCTTCCGTTTCTTCACTTACTTCTCCGACAGACCTGGGGATACTTAACATACCAAGTGCTTCATCTAAATCTGCATTCATAAAAATCTTTAATATCATACCATCTGTACTTTTCGGAACATCAATTACATGGACTGTATCGTAAAGAAAGGAATAATCAGGTAAAATATCGGGAAGAATATTATGAGACTTCTTTAAAAATCTTTCGTTGAATATAATACCTTCATCATCAGGGTAAAGGGGCAGATAACGTATGGAAGCTTCCACAAGATCCTGAAAGAAATGAGTGCCAAAAGAAAGATCGGGAAGATAATTTCCTTTTTTCCTGGCTATTTCAATCAAAACTGCCGTATTATTTATATCGGAATAGGTAACGTTTACGCCCAGTTTAATATCTCCCCTGCTCCCCCACCTTCCGGGGCCCATAAGTATAAACTGTCTTTTAGGTAACAGCTTATTCAATTTACCTATGACTGCACCTACGGAATGTAAATCATTCAGACTGGCAAGTTTGTTATAATTCTCCGGATCGACATAAACTATATGAGTAATATCAGGGACTTTACCGTTGGATACATAACGTTTTGCAGAAAATAAAATTTTTTCTTCAGGAATATCTTTTGGTATTGTCGAAGCAACAGCACCTTCCGAATAACTCTGAGGTCTGCACTGAAGAAGATAAAAATCCTTACCGTCAGAAGCAAACTCTATATCTACAGGGGTATCGAGTTTTTCTTTAAGTAATTCAAGAATAGTTTTCACCTGCCTGACAAAATATGTATTGGTAATCAAACCTTCAAATGTAGGAATAAGATCGTCTTCTTCAAAATCTATCTCAAATCCCATAGGAATCCGCAAATGATTTTCCTCGTAAATGGAAAAAACCTGATTTATTGCAGGATACTCATTACCATATTCTTTTAAAATCTGTTTCATTTCAATTGTTTCAAATTTCTTTGTTTCCAGATTTATGACATCAATCTTCTTGGGAGCATAACGAACAGCGTCTTCTACAGACACATTTACCTTGAGTCCAGGTTGCCCGGGAGCAATAAGCCTGGGATAATCATCACTGACTCTGTCTACTGCCCTTGTGCCCAGTCCCGGTACAAGTCTTATAAGTCCGTCTTCTCTCTTGATACGGGGAGACCATCGAAATTCATTGTTACTGAAAGCAACACCTGCAAAAGCAGGAAGAAAATATTTCCCTACCCTGGTTCCTACAACTTCCTGTATCATTATCCCCATTTCTTCATAAAAATCTAAAAGTCCCCTTTCGGCACGGTATTCAATAGGATCTGGCCCCAGTGTCGATGCATATACTTCTTCAATCGCATCCATAAGGGCTTCAAGTCTTTCCTGTTTACTTCCCTGGTTTGCAATAAATAAACTCTTGTATTTCCCGGAAAAAGCTGTTCCCATTCTGTCTTCCAGGAGACTTGAACTTCTTACTATAAGAGGTCTGTCTTCAAAATCATCAAGTGCCATGGAAAGACCTTTAACTATTTCCGGAGACAGATGAGAGTTCTTGAAAACCTGTATGATATGAGGATATTCCTGACGTACCTGATCTATTTCCTTATATTTCTGTTCCACCACATCTTCAAGGTTGTTATAACGGAAAAAACTTAACAATCCGTCAGAAGTTATATACCATGTTTTAGGACTTTTCAAATTTTTAAATAATTCCTTATGTTCACTGCTGTTATTAATAACCTTTATGGCAAGAAAAAGTCCGGCACTTTTACCGCCAAGCTTTCCATGACCTTTTGACGGTAATATTGTCCTCTGAAAAAGCTCATAAAAGTCGTCTATTTTTATATAATTTTTGGCAATATTAATAAATTGAAGCTGATCTGTAAAGAAACGACGTATCAAAGATACTCGAAGGCCTTTCTCCACGAAAGGCGGAATATCCAGGTCATCCATGCTGATCTGCTTGTACCGTCTTATAGCGTCTGCAATCTCAGTAATAAGAGAGTCGGGATTTTCAAGGGTATTAACCAGAAAACTTGATTTATCTTCTTTAATCCATTTTTGAATACAGAAAAGTATTTCTTCATCACCGAGAGATTGTTCTGCAATAGCAAATGTTTCATCTGTCAGTTCTCTCGCATTTGAAATAACCTTTTTTTGTACAGGCCGATTTTCATCCGGCTCTTCCCCCAGATCTATTGAAATATTTTGAAGCAAAATACATGCCTGATTGATTCCGCTCCGGCAGAGATAATTCATCATCTTTCTTGTAATACCCGTAAGCAGAGTCTGATCTGTGCTGCTCAGGAGTTCCAGTATAACCTTCCACTCTGCCTTCCTGTTTTCCAGAATATCTTTCTTTATTCTTTCCATCTCCGAAAGAGATTGTTCAAGGCTCCTCTGCATAATAAAATGAGATAATCTTTCCGAAATAGTATTTAACAGTTTGCGCTCTTCCTTGAGGAAAGGTCCTTCATCCTGTTTTGGCATTTCCTTTATATAATACACCTCTATAGTTCCGACGGATTTACCCTGAAATACAATATCTGCTTTCTGAACCCATGGCGTTTCTTTAAAATCAGGTAAACTGTAATAAACCTGTTCATAAATAATTCTCACCTGACACAGTTCAGGATGCTGCCAGCCTGGAGGCATGGCTTTTAATATAGAGTTAAAAATTTCTTTTATGGAAGAGCCGGGTCTGGTAAGCAATTCCTCTATCTGATAAAGACAGTTCAATTCCTTAAATCTTTCCTGAAGCTCAAGTATCATTTTATTTACAGGTTTATCTCCGTCACTCATTAACAAATCTCCCTTCAATTACTATTTAATTTCCGCCTTCACTGCGATACCAGTCGTAAAGTTTCCTGGACTCAGATTGTTCATAAGGAGTTCTTTTCTCATTCCATTCCAGTTTCCAGGCCATATCTATATAATATTTTGCATCTGCAGGGTCTTTTAAAGCAAGATAACAGCTTGCCATCCAGATATAATTCATATAATAATTCTGATCCAGCGACAGAAGATAATTACATTCTGCTATGGCCTCACTGTATCTTCTCTCATTATAAAGTGGAACTATCTTATTGCTAATAGCATTATCACAGTAAATCCTGTTCGAAGTTTTATAATCCACCTGAGGAGTCGCAGTGTAGGAAGGTATATATCCTGTACTTACTCCCGGTGTTTTATATCTTACCGGTCGCCTGGTAGGAATTCTTGTGGGCACTACAGCAGAAATAACAGGAGTTTCAATATATACAGGTTGTGTCGGTACAACATTTGTCGGTTTTACTTCTGTTACAGGAGGCCTGGTTGATTCTTTTACAGGCTTCGGTGAGGGAGTAGTTTTTTTGACCGGAGTATCCATTGCCACAACAGAAGGAGTAATGACAGGAGTGGCATGAATAACAGCAGGAGTGGCAGAGACATTACGTTTATTGGAAAATTTCAGGGCGTAAATAACGCCGAATATACTTAATATCAATACAGTAAATATGGCAATAGATAAATATATCACATGGGACACTTTCAGAGAAACAGAAAGAAAACCTGTACCGGACGGCTTTTGTGTCCTGTCTGTTTTATCTTCTTCCCTCTGATATTCTTCTTTGCTCTGCTCATCTTTTACTTCTTTTCCGACTCCTTTACCGGCAACAGATCCATCCCGGGAAATATCCGTTTTATTTTCCGGGACAGATTCGGCAAGAACTGTTTCCAGCATAGCAGGAATATCAGCAGATGGAGTAGAAAGCACCTTTTGCACCATGGCAGGAATTTTATCAGGTTCCAGGGGAATCAATTTTTCAGGTATATAAGTTTTATCGGGTCTGTATATTTCCTCTTTCTTATCTATTATTTTTCTTGTCTTGCCATAACCGCAGAAGGGGCATATGCCGTTCCTGCCGATTTCTTCACCACAGCTTTTACAGTATTCCTTATCGGAATCGGTTTCCTCTATTACCGGCATGACAAGTCCGACTGTTATGTCTTTATCAAAATCACCTTCCAGGTTCTCATCAGGAGGTTTTCTCATATCATATCCGCAGAAAATACATGTTTCTTTTCCTGCTTCAAGCTCTTCTCCGCATTTAGAACAATACTGGGCAGAGGAAAATTTCTTTTCTCTTTTTCCTGCATCTGTTAATTTGTTTGTTTTCCTATAACCGCAGAAAGGACAGATTGACTTACCTGTCCCTACAGGATTACCACATTTATCACAGAGCTGTGACTCCTGAATTTTATCAGGTTCCGTTCTATTATCTTTCCGGGAGCAATGATTACAGGTATTTTCCCATGATGATATTTCTTTACCACAGGTCGGACAGTATTTCCCTGAAATTAAATCGCCGGATTTGGAACGAATAGTTACTATTCTCTTTATTTCACATACAGGACAGTATTTTTTATTCGAAGGTACAGGTCTATTACAGGTCAAACAGGTGTTAATTAATTTATTTGTTTCTCCGGTTGAATTAATATGGTCAGATTTCTTTTCATAACCGCAGTAAGAACAGAATTTCTTACCTTCTATAATTATTTTGCCACAATCAGGGCAGTATTGCTGCGGTTTATTTTTCTCAGAAGGCATTTTATAACCTTTCTATCTGCCAAGGGGATGTAAAAAATAACCATATCATATTTACAATCGTGACGCGTGACGCGTCACGCGAGGAAAATAACCATAATGTGACAGAATTATTTTCTTACAGTCCCTGAGAATTTATTTTATACAATTATAACAAAAAATTCCTTTTCTGTATATATTTCCTGCCCATCTTAATAGTGAGTAGTGAATAAAGTAAGTAAAATCTATTTTTTTTCACTTTTCACTAAGTACCGCTCCAAATAAGTTAGTCCCCATATTAAAACCTGTCCCTTAATACGGCATATCTTTTCCTACAGAGCCCGGCCGGGAACAGGAGTGAGTGCCATATTTTTTTGGTACCAATTTACCTGTTGCGATAATTAGAGACTGTAAAGAAATAACCCTTGCAAATTGTCAGAACGGTTATTATCCTCGCGTCACGCGTTACGCGTTACGCGTCACGATATAGACTGTAAATATAATGGAGTTATTTTTTTACAGACACTAAGTTAAAAACTAAATTAAGTAATGAAATAGTATAAATCTTGATTATAATTCCGGCATTACAGGTTTTTGAAGGGTTTAAATAAATTACGTCGAATTTCCACAGATCTGATCTTCCTGAAAAGAAAGAGAGAAAAAAATGAAAAATGAACTGTTAAAAATAGGCTATTCCAATTATGTGCCGGTAAATAAAATAATGTCAATTATAAGCCCGGATTCCGCCCCTGTAAGAAGGCTTATTAAAATAGCAAAGAAAGACGGAAATGTAATAGATGCTACTCACGGAAGAAAGACAAAATCCGTAATTGTACTGGAAAACAGGCAAATAGTTCTTTCTGCGGTAAATACAGATAAACTGGCAGAAAGATTTTATGGTATAAATATTAAAACAAACAGTACAGAAGAATAGAGAGGAGTAATTAAATGTCTGATAAGGAAACCCGGCAAATACCTTCGGGAGAAAACTTTAAACCCTATATTCCGGCAGATCAGGTAATACCGGAATTTACCTTTCTGAGTATAGGTCTTGGAATAATTCTTGCCATTGTATTCGGCGTGGCAAACGCATACCTTGGACTGCGTGTTGGTATGACTGTAAGTGCAACTATTCCTGCATCTGTCATATCTATGGGTATATTGAAAGGATTGCTCAGAAGGGGAACAATACTTGAAAATAACATCGTGCAGAACCTTGCTGCCGCGGCAGAATCCCTTGCTGCAGGCGTTATATTTACAATACCGGCCCTCATAATATGGAAAGTAAATCCTTCCATATTACAGATGTTTGTCATGTCTGTACTCGGTGGTATTCTGGGCGTACTTTTCATGATACCTCTCAGAAGATATCTTATAGTACAGGAACATGGCAAATTACTCTACCCTGAAGGTACTGCATGCGCAGAAGTTCTTATTGCAGGAGACAAGGGTGGTTCCCAGGCAGTGGTAGTATTTCTATCCATAGCAGTAGGAGGAATATATAAATTTCTCTGTGAAGGTTTGAAACTGTGGAAATCTTCACCTGAATGGAACATAAAAGGCATAAACAACGGTCTTTTAGGTTTTGACACACTTCCGGCACTTCTCGGAGTCGGATTTATAATAGGTATAGAAGTATCGTCCATGATGCTCGCAGGAGGTCTGATGTCATGGTTTGTTCTTATACCTCTCATATCCTATCTTGGTTCAGGCCTTTCTGATCCTGTTGCACCTGCAACCGAACTCATTAAAAATCTTGATGCGACAGGTATATGGAAAAATTATATTCGGTACATCGGTGCAGGAGGCGTTGCCTTCGGAGGCCTATGTAGCCTTATGAAATCCCTGCCTATTATAACCCAGTCTTTTAAACTCGGCATGCAGGAACTGATTAAAACCTTCAGAGGGGCAAAGGAAGAACAGGAAAGAACATCACAGAGTATTTCCATGTTCTGGGTAATATTGGGGGCTGCCGTAATAACAATACTTATAACAGTATTACCTTATATACCGGGCCTTAATTTACTTCCCAATATAGGTATAACAGGAGCAATCCTTACGGTAATATTTTCATTCTTCTTTGCCACTGTTTCCTCAAGAATTGTTGGTATAGTAGGCTCTTCTTCCAATCCTGTGTCAGGCATGACCATTGCCACACTCCTTGCAACAACTGTCATATTAAAGTTCTTCGGTTTTCAGGGTCATGAAGGTAATGTGGCATCTCTTACCGTAGGAGCCATAGTATGTATAGCCATAGCAATAGCAGGTGATACATCGCAGGATCTTAAAACAGGATTTATTGTAGGTGCCACCCCCAGAAGGGTACAGGTTGCTCAGATGCTTGGAGTATTTGCTTCATGTCTCTTTATCGGATATACGATTTTAAAACTCGATGAAATATACCATCTCGGAAGCAGGGAAATGCCTGCTCCCCAGGCAAGCCTTATGGCTATTGTCATACAGGGAGTAATGGAAGCAAATCTTCCCTGGATTCTGGTATTTGTAGGTATGTTCATTGCCCTGGTAGTAGAACTGCTGGGAGCATCGGCACTAACCTTTGCCATAGGTCTCTATCTGCCCCTGAGCCTGAGCACTCCTGTTATGATAGGAGGTATTGTAAGCTGGCTTGTTCATAAAATGACAAAAGATCAGGGATTGTTAAAAGCCAGACTTGATAAAGGTTTACTCATAGGGTCAGGACTTATTGCAGGTGATGCTCTTATGGGTGTACTCATAGCAATTCTCGCAGGATTCGGTTATATTGAACAGATAACCATAGGCTCTTCCTGGGCAGGCTCTTATCAGGATATAATATCGATTGCTTTATTTATCGGACTCGCTTGTTATCTTTATATTTATTCTGTTAAAGAATAAAGTGAAGAGTGAAAAAGGGAACGGTAATAAAAAATCTTCCTGTAATAAAAAATCTTAAAGAAGGAAAGTATAAATTCAACAAGAATTAAAGTTTATATAAAATCATAAATTACCCTCGCGTCACGCGTCACGCGTCACGCGTCACGAAAAAATATGTTATGGAATTTAGGGCTTTCAAAGAGAAATATTTTAAATTTCAGGCCGAAAAAAGCATTACATGTAAAATATTATAAAAAACATGGTAAATTTTTGCTGGAGATTTCCAGAGATACTTTAATAGACAGATTATGTCAGAAAATATTTAAAGTTCCCGGAAAATCAACTCTGGAACTTGACGATATAGGGAATAAAGTGTGGTCACTATGTGACGGGGAAAAAACCCTTGGAGAAGTTGCCACTTCTATTCAGGCAGAGTTTGGTTCCCGAATAGAACCTGCTCTTCCGAGATTGATGACTTTTATGAGACTGTTACATAACAATCGCCTTATAACCTGGGAAGGTCAGTAATGATTAAATTTAAAAAATTTATTACCCTATTTCTTTTAATTTCTTTTTTGTTATTTATTTCTGTCTTTACGACAGGTTGTAAAGATACGTTCAACGGAGTTAAAAAATTTCTATCAGGCTTTTCCCAGATGTTAAAGAATATTTTCGACGTACTTTACAGTAAAATATCGTCAATAATAAATAAAAACAACAGCACGCCTGTGCCGGGTACAACGCCGGCAGAGGCAGGAGCGACTGTGCTTCCTGACATGGTGCAGTCAACACCAAGACCAGCTCCCGGAGCTCCTGATTTCATATCAACATGGGGGGAAGAGGGGGTAAAACCTGGACAATTTAACAGTCCTCTCGGTATTGCAGTAGATTATGAAGGTTTTGTCTATGTGGCAGATACAAATAACTCCAGAATTCAAAAGTTCAGTCCTGAAGGCAAATTTATAAATGCCTATGGCAAACGTGGTTCTGACATAGGTGAACTCGATAAACCTTATGCTCTTGCCATTACCGATATAGGAGATATTT
>JBEHWO010000148.1:0-14732 GCA_040217695.1 Vulcanimicrobiota bacterium
CTATTTCTTTTTCTATAAAATCATTGAAAGATGTAAGTTTTTTACTTACCCAGCTGTTCCCATTTTTTGTCAGGAAATATAATTCATGAGGTTTTACCATATTACCCATAATTAAAGCTATATTATTTCCTTCTCTGTCAATATGGAAAGATGCAATCTCCACTTTTCCTCCCAGTATTTTTTCAGGCACTCCTCCTGAAACAGGAACAGAATAGAGTTCACATGCCCCTTTTACTGTGGCAAGGAAAGCAACTTTTTTCCCCTTTTCTAAAAACTGCGGAGATGATGATGGGCCAACGGAAAACTCCTGAAGATCTCCCACAATTTTATTGGCAGCGATAAAATCAAAATCTGTTGCAAGTTTTTTATCTTTACCGCCACTGGAAGGCAGGAGATAGGGATATATATTCCTTAACCATCCGAAGCCTATATCCGTATGGTTCCCCAGGAATACTATGTGCGTTCCGTCTGGAGACCAGTTTATGGATGATTTAACACCTCTCTCCATACTTATCTGTTTTATTTCCATTGTTTCCGGATTTACCGTCATTATATCATCATTTTCCGGATCATCTATTATATCTTCAGATCTGTTCGAACAAAAAGCTATTATTTTACCATCAGGTGAAAATACAGGGTTTATATCATGACAGGTACCATCTGTTAACTGTTTGACTTCACCTGTTTCCACCCTGAGAAGATATATATGAAACCTGTCATCACCTGTAACCCCCTGACCATCCGATTTGAACTGTATGTCATTTATAAGATAATAATCAGGTATTTTTTTCCTGTTCTCTTCTTTTTTATCTTCTTCTTCGTCATCAGGATTCTCATATTTCTTCTTAAAAGAGTAAACTATATATTTACTGTCAGGGGACCAGCAGTAAAAGGAAAAACCGCCGTCTTTTTCCGTAACTGCCCTGGCTTCACCTCCGTCTGAAGGTATAATCCATAATCTGGTTTTCTCTTCTCTGTTTGATATGAAAGCCAGATATTTCATATCAGGTGACCATTTGGGACGTCTGTCGCTGTATTCACCTCTCGTAAACTGAATTATCCTGTCTTCTTCCGGAATGGCAACATAGATATTTGAAAAATACTTGTTTTTCTTAATATCTACCCATTTGACTGTAAAAGCGATCTTCCTGCCATCAGGACTGATTGCAGGGGAATCTAATAATTTTATTCTGAATAAGTCGTCTATTTCTATAGGCCTTTTCATTCGGATAAACCTCTTTCTATGTATTTATATGAGAATCGTAACGCGTAACGCGTAACGCGTGACGGGAGGAACACATTCTCATACTTCGTTGTGACCGAACAGGTCATGGTATTTAGTTACAGGGTTATTTCAGATTCATCTAAAAATTAATACTCTGTTTATAGTGTATTTCATAGCTTATTAGAATTTATATAATCTGTAATGCGTAAAGGGTTATTATCCCTTCGCATCACGCATAACGCTTTACGCATTACGAGATAAACATTTACTGAGCTGAGCATAAGTATTTAATAAAAGTCTTCCTCCCGTCACGCGTTACGCGTTACGCGTCACGAGAGCAGATATGTATTATTTATGCTCACCACAGTAATATATGAAATTAACTATAAACTTTACTATATTATCAGTATTTCAGGAGATTTGCAATAATTTTTAGAAGATTTGCAAAATAAGAAATTTTGCCGATAGCTTAACACCTATATAAAAAAGACTGAGGAAAAGGAATTATATAATAATACGCAGAATATTAATAGATAAATATTAATGTAAAGGAGATTTTTTATGGTATCGTATAAAGATCTGGGGTTTGTGAATACAAGAGAAATGTTTAAGTCGGCTATGGAGGGAGGTTATGCCATACCTGCCTATAATTTTAATAATATGGAGCAAATTCAGGCTATTATAACAGCCTGTGTGGAGACAAAATCTCCTGTCATACTCCAGGTAAGTAAAGGTGCAAGGCAATATGCAAATGAAACACTTCTTCGTTATATGGGACAGGGAGCTGTGGAAATGGCAAAAAAAATGGGAGGAAATATCCCCATAGCCCTTCATCTTGACCATGGCGACAGTTATGAACTGGCAGTATCATGTATAGAATATGGATTTTCGTCCATTATGATTGACGGCTCTCATCTGCCCTATGAAGAAAATATTGCTCTTACAAAAAAAGTCGTAGACTTTGCCCATAAACATGATGTTACAGTGGAAGGTGAACTGGGAGTACTTGCAGGTATAGAGGATGAGGTGCAGGCTGAAACATCTCATTATACAAGGCCTGAAGAGGTAGTGGATTTTGTCGGCAGAACAGGTGTTGATTCCCTTGCCATATCTATAGGCACATCCCATGGTGCCTATAAATTCAAACTTAAACCCGGAGAAAAGCCGCCTGCTTTGAGATTTGATATACTGGAGGAAATTGAGAAGAAAATACCCGGCTTCCCCATTGTTTTACATGGCTCTTCCTCTGTTCCGCAGACTCTTATAGAGGAAATCAATAAGTATGGCGGAAAAATGGAGAATACAGCAGGTATTCCTGAAGAACAGTTAAGAAAAGCTGCAAAATCTGCAGTATGTAAGATAAATATAGATTCAGACGGAAGACTTGCCATGACTGCTGCTATAAGGAAGGTTTTCGTAGAAAAGCCTGCCGAATTTGATCCCCGTAAATATTTAGGCCCTGCACGTTCCTCTTTACTTGAACTTTACAAACATAAAAATGTTCATGTTCTTGGTAGTGCCGGTAGAGCTTAATTAGGTAAGCATAGATAATATATATGCTCTCGTGACGCGTAAAACGTAACGCGTAACGCGTCACGGGAGGAAAACGTTTTTGTATACTTATGTTCAGGTCAGTAATGACTTTTTTACCGGTTATAGGTTTTATATGAGAATCGTAACGCGTAACGCGTGACGGGAGGAACAAATTCTCATACTTCGTTGTGGCCGAACCGGTCATGGTTGTTAGGAGTAATGAGATTAAAAATCTGAAACCTGTAACCGGTAACCTGAATATGATTTAAATTTCTGATGTCGGGTGAAATAAATTGATATATTGTATTAACTGCAGTTATTCCAATAAAGAAGATGATGTAAATTGCGTAAAATGTTCTGCTTCTCTTCAGAACTGTCCCAGGGATAAGCTTACCCGTGTCATCATATTAAATGACAGATATAAATTAATAGCCCCTCTTAAAGCAGGTGGTATGGCAGGTATATATGTTGCAAAGGATATGAGGCTTAACAGCCTCTGTGCCGTTAAGGAATTGTTTTTGCATTTTTTCGGAGATGACCAGAAGAGATACAGTCTTGAACGTTTTAAGACAGAGGCGGAAATCCTTGCAAAACTCCGTCATCCGAATTTACCATGTGTTACAGATTATTTCTTTGAAGGTAAAAAATATTATCTTGTTATGGATTATATAGCAGGAGACGATCTTTACAGTATACTTAAAAAAGATGGTAACCCCGGTCTTCCTGAAGAAATGATTCTCAGGCTTGCAATAACCATATGTAAAGTTCTTGAGTATCTGCACAGTCAGCAACCTCCTATTATATACAGAGATTTAAAACCTTCCAATATAATGATAAGAGCAAGAGATAAACATATTATGCTTGTAGACTTCGGTGTGGCCAAGATGTTAGAAGAAGATGATACTCAGACAGGTGTGGGAACACAGGGTTATTCTCCCAGGGAACAGTACAGAGGTAAAACAGAAACAAGAAGTGATATTTATTCTCTGGGGGCAACACTTCATCATCTTATTACAGGTGTTGCACCTGTTCCTTTTAAATTCAAGCCTGTAAGAGATATTAATCCGGCAATTTCGGAGAAGTTAGAAGCAGTTTTAATGAGAGCTTTGCAGGATAGACCTGAAGACAGGTATTTTTCCGCTACGGAGATGAAACATGCCCTGAGGCTTATAGAGAGGGAAGAGCCTGATAGTTTAATAGACAGAATAAAAAAACAGTTAGATGATTCTTCGGAAAATCTTACCGCGAGAAGTACATCGGTTATAAAGGTCTTTATTGTAGAAGATGATCTTAAATTGAGGCTTGCCTTCGGGAAAATGATAGAACACAGCCCTGATATGGAATTAGTCGGAACTGCCTCGAGCGGTCATGAAGCAGTGGCAAAATTTAAAAATATGGAGATAAAACCTGATATAATATTAATGGATATAAGTATGCCCGGTATGGATGGCATTGAAGCCACATCTGAAATTAAAAAGATAAGTTCTTCAGTAAAAGTAATAATACTCACTGCTCTGAGCCCTGACAAACAGCTTGTTCTGAGTGCCTTTAAAGCAGGGGCAACAGGTTATTTGATAAAAGGTATAAAACTGTCCGATATACTTGATGGCATAAGAAAAGCCTATGGAGGCGGTGCTCCTATTGAACCGGTTGTTGCCACATACCTGTTAGATCAATTTGCCATTCAGCCACAGCCTCTTCAGAAACAGAGTGATATGGATGAAAAAATAAAATTTAACCTTGAGGAAATTGATTTTACAAAACTGCTTATAGATCTGTGTTCAAAGAAAGTAAAAGGGAGAATTGAAATCCGTTCCCCTGAAGGTCAGGGAGAGATATATCTGGATAACGGCCATATTATTCATTCTTCCTGCGGCGATTTTAAAGGAGAAGAGGCCTTTAATTATGCTTTTCACTGGCCCAGAGGGAAAGCTGTATTTTCTCCCGATTTATTGCCTGATACAAGAACTATATTTGCCGATACGGAAAAATTACTTGCAGATTTTATTAAAAGAAAAACTCACCTTGAGAAAATAAGAAAAGTAGTTTCGTCATATGAAGATACCTTTAAACTCCATTTACCGGAAAATGCAGCTATAATTCAGCTTCAACCGGAACAACTGTATATTCTGGCCTATCTGGACGGAAAAAATAATATAAATGATATTGTTAAAGAAACAGGAAAAAATCATTTTGAAATTTCTAAAGCTATTTATGAACTTTCATGTTCCGGCCTTGTCAGGAAAGTGACTCATTAAGGGGGGTGGGGGAACGTGACGCGTAACGCGTGACGGGATAATGTGCCAGTGTTATTTTCAATTGCCTATAAAGAGGGATAGTGTTTTTTTACGACAGGTAAATTTACTTTTAATTGCTATTTATGTTATCATCCTGTATGTTAATCTATCATCAGAGCTTTCAGGCAGAGAGGAGTTTCTTATGGAAAATTTATTTGAAAAAGACGAAATTATACTGACAGAAGATTTAATAACCGGCGAGGGACTTGTTGAATGGGCAAATTCTTTCGCCCTGGGGACAGCAGGATACAGAGCACAGCTTGATCCGTCCGATCCCTTTAACAGTTCCGTAGCCTTTAATGCAGTAAAGCTTGCCATTATAGCAGAGGCAAAAGCTTCTGTTTATGACAAACTTTACGGCCCCAGACAGGTGGAAAATCATGTAGGAGGAGAAGTAAGGCCCCATACACAGGAATTTATAAGGTTTGTATCCAGGATTTATGCCGCTCACGGCCATAAAGTTCATCTCAGAAAATCTATAAAAACAACACCTATATGGTACTCTTCCTTCGGTGTATTTTATAATGAATATACAGACGGAGAAAATTTTACTGCAAGCCATTCCCCCAATTTCAAAGGTGGCTGGAAGCCGATGGATGAAGACGGAAAACAGCTCATAAAAGAGGCAAAACTCATTGAAAATAAGGTAAGAGAGATTATCAGAGCCGGCTATGTAATAAAACTTGCTCCGAAAAATTCTCCTCTTATAACTGAAGATTTCGATGTGACAGAAGTATATTCGGAGTATTTGAAGTCTATTGTGTCAAAAGGAACTCTGGAATTTGTGGAAAAAGCAAAAGCTGAAGGTTTTGTGGCTTATGCCTGTACCATAGGCGGTTCTATGGGGCAGACTTCAAAACCTGTATTCAATTATCTTGGTATAAGCACAGGTAATGAAGGTGCCGTGAAATATATTTATTATGATGAAGATTCTAATTATCACGGTATAGGTATTGTAGACGGAGAGAATTACGGTGTCGATCCGGGTAAATGGCAGATTTATAAAAACATCGGTGCCAGGAAATTATTAAAAGATGTACCTTACGGATCTTTTATTTTTATATGGGATCCTGACGGAGACAGATATAATATAGTTACTACTGCTCCTGCGACAATAAAAGAAGAAGCACAGGCTGCAGGCCTTGAAACGGATGATTATACAGAAGACAGAATCCTTGTTTATTTCAAGCCTAACCAGATATATTTTATGCTCACCGCTTTTCGTATAGAAGAACTTAAATCTACAGGTCTTCTTGATAAATATGACTGGACTGTAATGGAGACCTATCCTACAAGCCGTTCCATAGGAGAAGTGGCAGTGAAATGCGGGCAGAAACTGGTACAGGTTCCTGTAGGATTTAAATATTTCGGAGACATGGTAGAAAACCTGGAACATCAGCTTCATGAAAAGGGTGGAAAGAGTGATGTCCTGGTAAAAACAGTAACAGGAGAAGAGATAAATCTCGGTAAGAACCCCAGAGTCATAATAATGGCGGAAGAAAGCGGCGGCGCCGCCATGGGAGGGCCTGATTATATTATAAGCAAAAACGGGAAAAAGAAGAGCCTTGCCATAAAAGAAAAGGACGGCATGCAGGTCGCCACTGTCATACTCGGACTTGCTGCAAAACTCTACCTGGAAGGTACGTCCTTTGCGGAATTTTATACTCATCTTATTGAAAAATATGATATTACCTATCGTTTCTATGACAGAATGGATGTAACATTATATAATGAAAACCTTCCTTCTGAAGAACTTAAAGCGGCAAAAGCTGCAGGACTTTTAAAAAGAGACAGGGTTGTAGCTTTCTTCAAATCCCTTGTCGGGAAATCTCCTTCTGAAGCAGGAGAACTGTTAAATTCAAAAGCCGGAAATTTCATCTTTCCGAAGATAGTGAAAATTCAATGGGCAGGAGACGGCACTCTAATAGATTTCGAGGATTTCTGGTGGGAAGTAAGAGCTTCCGGAACAGATGCAGTGCTCAGATATTACATAGAGGGAAGAGATAAACAGAAACTTCTGGAGATAAATAATAAATTCAGAGAGCTTGATATATAGTAGTGAAAAGTGAAAAGTGAATAGTGAATAGTGAAGAGTGAGCCGTAAGTCGTGAAAAGTGAAAAGTGAAAAGTGAAAAGTGAAAAGTGAGTCGTGAGTCGTGAAAAGTGAAAAGTGAAAAGTGAAAAGTGAGTCGTGAAGAGTGAAGAGTGAGCCGTAAGTCGTGAAAAGTGAAAAGTGAAAAGTGAAGAGTGAGCCGTAAGTCGTGAAAAGTGAATGGTGAATGGTGGAAATTGTAAACAGTGATAGCTTTTCACTTTTCACTCATAAAAAGGTATCGTCAATATGTATAATTTCCGGAAATCCGTAAAAAATCGAAAAAGACATTCTGCACCTGTTAACATAAAAAGAATTTTTATAATAATATTTATAACCATAGTTATAGAAATCTTTTACTGTTTTTTTATATGTGATGATATAAGCAGAAATTATATTATTACCATAATATGTACTGTTGGTATATTGATTATGGGTATTCATTTTCTGATTGTATCATGCCATCACCATGAAAACCCTTTTCGCTCCGATTACATAGTATCTCCCGGTCTTGCAGGTTCTTTCCTGAATAAAATTGTCTATATGTTTCTATTGAGGGCTTCTCCTCTGCACTGGGCTGTGGTCAGACAGGAAAAAGGCGCGGCAGAATTACTGCTGGCAAGAGGTACAGATATAAATATAAAGGATCGGAACGGATTTACTCCTCTGGACTGGGTGGCATGGGATAAAAATCGTAAAAATATATCTGACTGGCTTGTATCCAGAGGAGCGTCTGTTAATTTACATCTGGCTGCAGTAAAAGACGATAAAGACTCTGTTAAATCGATTCTTTCTAAAGGAACTGATGTCGATAAAGGACCTTTCGGTATTACTCCCCTTCATTGCTGTTATAACCCGGAAATTGCCTCTATACTTATATCAGCAGGAGCAGATGTAAACTCTGTAAACTATGCAGGAGACAGACCTTTACATATGGCCTGTCTTCACGGATATAAAGAAATGTCTGAATTACTTGTATCAGGGGGAGCAGATATAAATTCCGTAAACTATTCGGGAGAAAGACCTTTACATAAGGCCTCACCGGAAGGTCATAAAGATACAGTGGAATTTCTTCTGGCCCGGGGGGCTCAGATAAATGTTAAAGATGATTATGACAGGACACCTTTAGAAATGGCCATTTCGGAAGGTCACGGAGAAATAGCCCGGTTGCTTATAAGCGGAGGCGCAGATGTCAGTGTAATGCCTCTTCACTGTGCATCACTTGCAGGTGATATTCAGAAAGCAACTGTTCTTATAAATGGAGGTACGGAAATCAACAAAAAAAATTCTTATGGTCTTACTCCTTTACATATGGCTTTTACACGGCATATGGCAAAATTTCTCATGTCCGGAGGAGCATGTCTTAAAAATTCAGATGAAAAAATGACACCTTTACATTCAGCTTCTTTATACGGTCATAAGGAAACAGCAGATTTTTTTATCTCTGAAGGTATTGACGTGAATTGCCCCGATGAAGACGGTTCTACGCCTTTACACATTGCCTGTGAATACGGTCGATATGAAACAGCGGAATTCCTTATAGATAAAGGGGCTCATATAAACCATAAAAATGCTTCCGGAGAAACTCCTTTACATAACGCAGTGAATAATGAGAAAAAAGAAATTGTCAAACTGCTTATAAGTAAAGGTGCTGATGTTGATATGAAAGACAACGACGGAGAAACCCCTCTTCACTGGTCTGTAACTATTCAGAATATAGAATTGACGGAATTACTGTTAAACAGCGGTGCCGATGTGAATGTCAAAGACAGTGAAGGATTGACTCCTCTATACTGGGCAGTTTCTTATGAGGATAAGGAACTGGCAGAATTTCTTCTCTCCAGAGGAGCAGATATAAATATTAAAGCAAAAAATGAGCAGACCCCTTTAGAATGGGCAGGCTCTGATGATATGAGAGAATTTCTTGTGAAACGTGGGGCCTGAAGTGAAAAGTGAATAGTGAAAAGTGAATAGTAGGGGCTCTCCCCCCGGGTTGCCCGGTATCGTTTAAGTCACGCATCACGAATCACGCGTCACGCGTCACGCGTTACGCATCACGAGAGCAAATATGTATTATTTATGCTCACCACAGTAAATAAAGAGTATCCTGAAAATTAATCGGTAAATAATGAAAAATGTCTTATCCTGTAAGTCTTGAAGATCTTAATTTTTTATTGAGTCATAAGGGGCAGGAAAAGCTTCTGGAACTTTCCCTGATGGATTTGAGTAATATTATTCCCGTAATTGAGAAATTACGAAGAGAGGTAACAGTGCAGGAAGCTTCTGCTCTTGTTGAAACAGCAATATTACGTAACAGGGGAAAGGAAAAATTCTCTTCTGCCCGTCTTATGTATTTTCTTTCGGAAGCCCTGGAACAGGCAAGCGGTGAGGTTATTGCACGCTACAGGGCAAAACGTTTTGCCGATTATAGAAAAATCGCCGATCTTACATGTGGTATAGGTGGAGATCTGTTAAGTCTTTCAGAAATCAGTTCCAATGTTATGGCAGTGGATAAAGACAGAGTTCGTCTAGAAATGGCAAGAGCCAATTCTAAAGCTCTGGGCCTGTCAGAAAAGATTGAATTTTTCTGTGAAGATCTTCGCAGGCCATGGCATGTTGATGCAGCTTTTGCCGATCCTTCCCGGAGAAAGGGAGGGAAGAGGGTTTTTAATCTGAGTGATATAGAACCTTCTATCGGTGAACTTATGGAACTCAGAAATACTTTACCCGATCTGGGCGTGAAAATATTACCCGGTGTGGATTATGAGTCAATACCGCCTGATTGTGAAGTGGAATTTATCTCACATAACAGAACCTGTAAAGAAGCAGTTCTCTGGTTCGGAAATTTGCGGAAAAATGTTTCTCATAAATATGGTTTTAACAGATCCGTAACTATTTTACCAGAACATATTCATATTGAAGAAGAAGCAGTAGAGCCTGTGCCTGTAACAGAACCACTTTCTTATATATATGAACCTGACCCGGCCATTATAAGGGGCCATCTGGTTGAATGGCTTGCATGGAAGCTGAATGCCGTGAAAATGGATAATGCCATAGCCTATCTTACAGGAGAAAAACCTGTTAAAACTCCAATGGCCAGGGTATGGAAAATAGATGAAGTTTTCCCTTTCAGTATAAAAGAAATTAACAGGCGATTGAAATATTTAAAGATCGGTGAAATAGTTATAAAAAAGCGTGGAACTGCAGTGGAACCGGAGGTTTTACGGAAAAGGCTTAAATTAACCGAAGGAGGAGTAAAAACTACACTGTTTCTGACCTGCCTGTCAGGCAAACAGATGGCTTTTATATGTTCCGAAATAAATAATGAAAATTATTGATATTTTAATTATAGCTTTGTATTTTTCTATCATGGCATAAGTCGATAATTACATGTATTTTAAAAAAATCTGCAAAATTATTGATATCTTATTAATTTTTTCATAAATCAGCCGATTATGTTATAATAAGATTATAAATTATATTTATAACCATTATAAATAATAATCTCGTAATGTGTAAAGCGTAATTTGGAGGGATAAACCCGTCACGCGTTACGCGTTACGCGTCATGATCATTTAAATTCTAATAAGTTATGAAATACACCGTAATAAGCTTATGTAAAGGTTGAATGGATTTCTTTATCTACTAAGCCATTCATCCGGTAAGGAGTGTGTTATGAGGACTTTAATTGTAGAAGATGATTTTTACATAAGGAAATTGCTCAAAACTGTTCTTTCCCAGTACGGTGACTGTGATACTGTTGTTGACGGAGCAGAAGCGATTCAGGCTTTTCTTATGGCATGGCAGGAAGAGAAACCCTATGATTTGATATGTCTCGATATTATGATGCCTAATATGAACGGCCATGAGGCATTGCAGAAAATAAGGGATATTGAAAAAGAAATGATGATTAAAGGCTCAAAAGAAGTGAAGGTTATTATGATTACAGCCCTCAATGATCCTAAATCGGTTTTTGAAGCCTATTATAAGGGTGGAGCCACTTATTATATGCCGAAGCCGATAAAGCCGGAAAGTCTGGTAGCAGAAGTACGTAATCTGGGGTTGATTGAGTAACAGGTAAATAGTATGATTTTATGGATAAAGCGTATATGGATACAGGGAAGAACAATAAGGCTGTAATCCCGTCACACGTAACGCGTTACTCGTGACGATTCTTATTTGTTCTGCCATATCTCGACCTGCTGTTAATATTATTTATTTCTTATACTGGCAACATATTCTTCTTCCATCTGCTTTATATCTTCTTTTCCTGCAATCTGATTTTTTCCCTTATAAAATTTTGTGCCTTCGAGAATTATCTGATCATGTTTGTATAGATCGCATCTTTTACCTCTTTCTCCGAATACCAGAACAGGTTCTTCTCCTACCGACGTGTAACGTCTGTATATTTTTCCGTCAAAGGGATCTTTATATTTTTCGCATAGAAGAACGCTTTTTTCCGTAAGGCCTACTGCCACTCCCGGCCTGTGTCTCAGGGTAAAGAAAGACAGCTTGTCTCTGTGCAGTTCTCTTATATAGGAAAGATCCTCTGCATGGGGGAAGATCCATATGTTATGCACAAGACCCATGCCGTAATCTGATGCGCTCGAATGGGCTCTGGCGGAATAACGTTCAAATGTGAGAAAAAACTTTTCTGTCTGACATATCGAACCTGCACTGATACCGTAGAGATTGGTTCCTTTTTTTACTGCATCTTTGAAATATTTTTCAAGTCTGTAGAAACGAAGTCTGTTGGTAAGGACAAAAACCCTTCCTCCGAATATAAATATTGTAGCGCTTGACATTATTCTTTTACCCAGTTCTTCTCTCTGTTCTTTATAAAAAGAGCTTTTCTGAACACCGCTTTTCCAGAGATAATAAAGTTCTACATGTCTGCACAGAGAAAATAATTCATTGTCCTTATAAATTATATGGTCAAAGGTATCTCTCAACTCTTTACATGTCAGGAGACTTTTATTGGATCTTAAAAGATTTGATAGGTCTGAGAGTTTTTTCTCTTTTTCTTCACCTGACAGGTCGACTGTGAAAAAATCCGGATTGTCTTTATTTTCCTGTAAATAATAAAAATCATAAAGACAGAAATGTTTATAGTTTTCCTGGAGACTGGATACCAGTTTATATATTTCTTCCACATAGTGGAAATTTTTTTCATAATAATCTTTTTTTATCGCTTTAATCTGATCCTGTTTTTCAGTATATTTCTGATAAAGCCATTTTTCTTTTTCTTTAAATTCATTGAACATAGAATATACCGAGAGGTTCTGAATATTTCTGGGGAAACTTCCTTCCCACCTGGCATCTATGGAAATGCGTTCAAACATTTCTATCAGGTGACGGTCATGATGTTCATGTCCTTTCTGAAAAGCTGCAGTAACGAGGAGTATTTTTTTACTTTTATTTAAAGCTTCCTCTGAATGACAGGGGTTGAGGATTGTTTCCCTGCACATATTTACAAGATCCTCTTCTTTTACGACATTGCCGTTTAAAAAGCACCATCCTTCTGCCTTGTTTTCAAGCAATCCGGGATATTTAAGTTTTTTCATATTATTCACCTTTTTTCATAAATTAAATTCTGCTACAACAAAGGTATGATCAGATGGTTTTTCTAAAAGCCTCTGATTGATATCTATATAAGATGTAACAGATCTGTCTGCCAGAAATTCTGTTGCCCATATGTGATCCAGACGCCATCCCATTTTTCTCTTTACACTGTTTTTTATTCTGTAATCGTAAAAACTGTACTGTTCTCCCCGGCTTTCATGTTTCCTGAATATATCGATAAGACCCCATGATTTTAATTTTTCCAGTCTTTTATGTTCTTCAGGATGAAATCCTACCGAACCGTACAGAGTGTCAGGGTCGTATAGATCAATTCTTTCAGGTGCCACGTTGAAATCACCCGTTAGAATTAATGGAGAGCCGGGAGTGAAATTAGTTTTTAAGTAATCATGCAATCTATCGAGCCATGTCAGCTTATATGTAAATTTTTCCGTTCCCACTTCAGAACCCTGGGGAATATAGACATTTATTATATTTATATTTTTTATTTTGCAGCAAATGAGCCGGCTTCCTTCATCATCACCTTTCCCGTCAAATCCTGAAAGGACATGTTCAACAGGAAATTTACTTGCTATAGCAACACCGTTATAGCTTTTCTGTCCTTTGAAAACACAGTGATAATTTATATCTTCAAATGATTCAACAGGAAAATCCTTATCCTGAACCTTTGTTTCCTGAATACACAGTATATCAGTAGATGTATCTGAGAGCCATCGGATAATTATATCCATTCTGGCTCTGATAGAATTTGTATTAAAGCTGGCTATTTTAACAGTCATTTATTCTCTCCGTTTCTCTATTCGTGGCAACAAAATCCCGGCCCATATTATACATCATTCCCCTTATCCTGTAAATCCGTTCAGGAAAGGCGGCGGTCACTCAATAATTCCCTTATAGTTTTTGTCAGTTTTCCCAGTGTCACAGGCTTTATAAGGACTTCCTTTATCCCCGTAGATTTAGCTTTTTCAATGAGTCCGGGATCACTGTAGCCTGTAATGAGTATTACAGGTATGTCAGGTCTTATATGTAATATTTCTTCTGCCAGTTCGGAACCTTTCATTTCAGGCATAATTTCGTCTGTAATAACAATGGCGTATTCGTCCGGATTTTCGCGAAATATATGCAGTGCTTCCTTACTGCTGTTTTGTGAAGAAATTTGATAGCCCATCTGTTCCAGTAATTCCTTCATTATTTTAACTATAGATATTTCTTCATCATCTACGAATAATATTTTCCCTTTTCCTCTATATAAAACATCATCATCTTCTTTTTCCCGTATTTTATCATCGATTTCCACACTGGGGAAATATATAGTAATATTTGTTCCTTTACCTATAGTACTGTCTACTGTAATATCTCCTCCGTAGGCTTTTACAATACCGTAAACTACGGCCAGCCCCATTCCGCTTCCTTCCCCTGTTTTTTTCGTGGTAAAATAAGGCTCGAAGATACGTTCTTTGATGTCAGGCGGTATGCCATGACCTGTGTCGGTTACGGTGAGTTGAAGATAAGACCCGGGTTTCATATTTTCGTAAACTGTAATATCCTTTGCCTGAAGAGAGAAATTCTTTAATGTTACTTCCATTAATCCGGTTGATTTACTCATGGCCTGTGCGGCATTGGTGCACAGATTTATTATTATCTGCTGAATCTGCGTGGGATCTGCCATTATCCAGACAAGGTTTTCTTCAATATTATCTTTCAGTTCTATTGTAGAAGGTAATAACCGTCTGAGTAACTTGATCGTTTCCTTCACAATGGGACTTATTTGCAGCGGTATTCTTTTAACTTCCGATTTACGGCTGAAAGTCAGAATTTGTTTTACCAGATTTATTGCTCTGTTACATGCATTGCGTACTTCCTTCAGGTTCTTTTCAAATATGCTTCCTTCTGTTGTATTGTAAATCATGGCTTCCGTGTATCCCAGAATGGCGACAAGAATATTGTTGAAATCATGGGCTATGCCTGCTGCCATTGTGCCTATAGCTCTGATTTTATCAGAGTG
>JBEHWO010000149.1:0-14638 GCA_040217695.1 Vulcanimicrobiota bacterium
ATGAATATTTATCCGTTACTCATAACAGGTTCTCCTGACAGAGATAAAATGTTTTTTAACGGAGGACTTGCCAGGATAAAAAACAAACTTTATTGTTCGGCCAGATACGGACACAGGAAATACCTGGGAACAGACAGAGTGGAAGTATTGAGTGATGCAGCATTATTTTCCCTGGACATAAATAATTTATCTGATTGTCATAATTTTGATGAGCTCATAGATCTGATGAATAGCAATAATCCTTCATTTAACAGAGAAGAATTTCTCTATTGTGAGGTGGAAAAACTTGAAGAAGAAGGGAACATACATTTTCTGCCGGGAGCCAGAGAACATGTATGCAGAGAGGATCACAGATTTGTCTATCTGGGACATGGGAAATGGGCTTTTATTTATAATATATGGAAATATGGCAGCAGTGTATATATAAACGAAAAACCTGTTGTCAATACTGCTACAGAGATAGCCACAGGAAATCCGGAAAAGATGCTCTCAGATGCAGAGTTTTTTTCACCTCTTATAACAGGCGGGAAAACCTACGGTACAGGTGCCGGAGAACTGCCATACAAAAGCCTTCTCTTCGGACCCGTTTTTGTGCAGAATGAAAAAGAAATTATCTGCACGGATAAACTTGCAGGCAGATTCAGACCCATGGACTCAGTAGGAGAATATCGTTCCGTAGAAGGAACATTTGACGGAAAAAACTTTCTTTTTAAAGACAGAGGCACCATAAACGGAATGAATTATACGGGAGAAAACGTACATGTAAGCCCCAGCAGCAACCCTTTACTGATGGAAATCACAGATGTTAAAGGAAACACTTCATGGTTTAATCTTTATATGGATCATGCAAAAGTGAAAAATTCTTACTATGGACATTTCCAGATTACAGATCTGTCTCAAAAAAATATTCTTTATTTTGAAAAAGAACCATCACTTAATCCATTAAAAATAATAGAAAGTACAAAAAATGTAAAATATATAACGGAACAAAAACTTAAAGGCATAGAAAATGTCGCAGTACCTTACGGACTGGTGTCAGCCGGGTTTCCCGGAGAAGAGATACTGTTAATAGCTCATGGAGTATCGGATAGTTTCTGGCAGTTAAGCGGAATTTATTGCAATGAACTTCTGAAAAAGATTGACCACGAGATAAGTAATTACGGGAAAATCTGTGCAGATCCGCGTTTGATTAAAATTTTTCGCACAGGTATAAAATATATAAATTTTTTCAATTACAACAACGAAAAGTTTATATAAATTAAAAAAATATTAAAAACTATTGACAGAGTATTCAATAAAATGTAATATTATAATGCGGTTAGTTTTTATTTGAATATTTAAGTAAGGAGGGGTTTCTTTGTTGTACAATAAATCTTCAAAAAAGAAACACAGGGGAATAGCTCTTGTATCTACCCTTGCAATAGTAGTTATACTGGTTATGATAATGGTATCAATGACTTTTATACTTACTAACAGCAGTTTTATGACAGGAAGATATGTAGATAATAATGTGGCCATGCAGGTGGCAGAAGCAGGAGTTGCCTATGCTATGAGCCAGTTGAATTACTATCCCGACTGGGACGGCGATAAGTATGACGCAGGCGGAAATAAATATGCCGAAGTCTCTCTTCCCGAAGTGGGAGGGAAATTCTATATTACCTTTAACCCTTCCAGTGAATACTGTTCCTGCAACAATTTAAGAAAAGCCATTGAATCTACAAGAACTGTTAAGCCTTACGGAAAAATCCCGCCTTACACGGCAGAAGTTATCGTAAAAGGTGAAGCAAATAACAGGGTTAAATATATAAGAGCCATTATGGTAAGGGGAGATTTTATGGACAGCAATGTCTCTGCCGAAGGCCCTTACTTTATAAAACATGCCACAGGTTATGATGATACAGGAATATCAGATGAGACAAAAGGTATGATCTGCAGCAATTCCAGTGATAACCCCAGCGTAAGAATACCCGGCACCATACCGGTTGATCTTCACGGCGGTAAAGTGGTAACATGCGGTATAGCAGACATAACAAATTTCGAACCGAATGCTCTGGAAATACTGAATAATTCAACAAAACAGGAATTCGGGAAGATTCCTATAAAAAAGATTGTAGATCAGAGACCCCACAGAACAGAGGTCATTACAGAGATAAATCCCGGTAAATACACAGTGGCAAGAAGTGAAAATCCTGACGGAACCTTCAGTTATGCCATGAAATACAACGGAACATCCTACGACTGTTCAGAATGGGCGGAATTTGATGAAGAAGGCAATATTATAATAAAAAAATCCCTCTATATTCCTCAAAGCGGCACAGAACCTCTCACTATAGAATTTGAATATTGCAATGAAATATACGAGCTTACCGGCATGAGAAACTCTGACGGAGAAATCGCAGTAACGCCTTTACTGGTAAAAGTTCTCGGTATTTCACCTGCCTGTGCAGCAAGAGGTGAAGATATGGGCGGAGGAACTGACGGAGGAGGTTATCCCACACCAACTGCACGTTCCGGCCTTCCTACATCCACTCCGGCACCGACTTCTACCCCAAGAAGAACCGCAACAGTTCCAGCAGCTACAGCAACTCCTGTTTCAACCGGCACAGCAGTTTCTACAACGACTCCTGAAGTTCCGCATCCGACAGAGACACCGGCAGGTACCAGCGTGGCGCCAAAGATTATCTTCGATGTAAGGGGCGGGAAATATAGAACCATCTATGCCAATGCAGATTTAGATCTCAGGGGAAGGGTAGACGGTATAGGAGCCATAGTAACAACAGGTAGAACCAGTATAATAGGTGATAAATCAAGTCTTATGCTTTTAAGCGGGAAAGATGTGGTTTTACATATGGATCCATACAATAATGTTGACAGCACGGGATTAATCTACTCTGATGATGATATATATATTATACAGACAGAAAGCCATCAGGCAGTAAAAGACCGGAACACAGGTCAACCTGTAGGACTTCCTCCCGGAACTGCTGATTTTTACGATCCCAATACATCATCCATGATATCAGAGGTGCAGGAAGGGGACTGGGTATTCGGAGGCAATCTGGTTGCTCATAATTGTAATAATGATATTAATCCCTATAATCCGTCTGACAGAAGCTGTATATATTTTGATATACCGAAGAAAAGAATTGCTTTCGGAAGATATATTAATTACATTAATATGGATGTAATAGAAGGCTATGAATTCCCTGTAAAACTCGTATCATGGCAGGAAATCAAATAAGAAAGGGTGTTCTATAATAAAAAGAGATGTTCCGAAGGGAACATCTCTTTTTAACTGAATTTATGAAAAAATCTGGTATGACTCTCGCAGAACTGAGTGTAACTATTGCCATACTGGGCACTATGCTTGTAGGAATGATATTGTTTTTTACCACAGGTATTCAATCAATAAAAAAGAACAATATTATGGTGCCTGTAATAAATATTGCCAATGAACAGATAGAAAAAATGAGGGAAATGTCTTATGATACGATAATGCACAGCTACTATCCTTCCGGTGAATTTACATTCAATAAAAACAATATAGATTATAAAATGAAGATAACAACAAAGGTGATATATTCTGAAGAACTTGTTGATATAAACATTAATATAGACTGGCAGGGAACTGGGAAAACGGGGAAACAAAACCTTAATATGGAGACATATATATATACTGCGCCTACCCCTGTACCGACACCATGATATCTTATTCAAAAAAATCTGACATACACAATTATTTAAGTACTTCAAAAAAAGCTCATACATTGATTGAAATGATGCTTTCTGTAACTATTTTTTCCCTCTTACTTGTTACAATTTTCATGGTATTGAGCATAGGCCTTAAAAGCTGGCAGATGGGAGAAATGAGCAGCAGCAATCAACAGGCAGCAGAGGTTGCCATGCAGCGTATTACAGGGGAACTGAAAATATCAAACAGGATTACATGTAAATTCGAGAAAGCCAGCGCCACAGATCCAGATTATATATGTTTTGAAAGCCCTATGGACGAACAGGAGTTTAAAACTGACAGTACGACAAGAAACCCGCTGTGGCAGTCTCACATAATTTATTATATACTTCCCATATCTGCCGGTTCAAAAAAAAATATTCTCTACAGAAGGATAATAGACCATGCTTCTTCTGTCATACCGGTTATCCTGAATGATCTCACCATATCATCTTATCTCACTCCCGGTGAAATAGGAGGGAAAAAGCCAAAGGTTATAATAAGAGATGTAGAAAAATTTGAATTAAAACAGGGTGAAGGGAATCTGATAACTATAACCCTTGTATGTGCCAGAACTATGGAAGATAAAAAACTCGCCTATGAACAGGACTTTAACAGAGGGGTAAAATCGTCAATAACAGTGTCTACGTCAATAAGACCCAGGAACTAACCGAAGAAACCTATAATTGAAACTCCGACAATTATTAAAACGACTCCCATCCATTTGTAAATATTTACATCTTCTTTAAGAATATATTTCGCAAATACCATGCCCCAAATATAGGACATAGCAGAAAGGGAGTAAATAACGGAAATTTCTCCGTATGGTAAAAGCATAATATAAAAAACTGCTCCTACAAAAAAAGTAGTAATGGCAATATAAAGATATTTATTTTTTAATAATCCGTCAAAAGAGAGGGAGAGATTCTTTGAAGCAAATTTATTAAAAAGCTGTCCCGTTGCATTGACAAGGGCAACTAAAATCATGGCAAAAATGATCCAGAGAGGTGTTTTCACTCGACTTCTCCATTTCTTTCACTTAATTTCTGTCCGAAACCTGTAAGAGCTATACCGCTCACTATAATCAAAACTCCTATTACTTTAAAGAGCGTAATATGTTCACCTAAAACAATTCTGCTGAAGAGAATATTCCATATAAAGCTTGTAGCAAAAATCGGATAAAGGACTGACATATCTCCGCCTTTAAATCCCCTGGCAAGAATAATGAGGGTTAACATAAAAAGGAAAAATCCGAATCCTATTACAACGAGATGGAACACGTTACTGGAAGTATTAAAGATATTTTTAATTATTCCAAATCCTGCCTGTTCAAATTCCGACTTAAACCCTGAAAGTTTGAAGGCAGAGCCTATTTTAAGAACAATCTGCGCCGCAGCAGTGGCTACTGCCGCAGTAAGGATTAATATTACTGAAGATAATTTTGTTTTCATAATTTTTTTCGTAATGCGTAATGCGTAATGCGTTAATATATTACTAACAACCATGATCGGTTCGGCCATAAAGAAGTATGAAATTTTGTTCCTCCCGTCACGCGTTACGCGTTACGCGTTACGATTCTCATATAAGTATTATATACCGTTCAATGCTCTCAGACCACCGGTCACTGTTAACTGCTAACCGATCACTGTTCCCGATTATACCATTATAAAACAAATAGGTAAAGAAATTTCATAAAAATTTCTCGTCTGTTAACAAAATTTTAATATAATGTTAACAAAAAATATCTTTCTTTTATTATTAATTTCTTCTATAATTAAATAGAAGAATTATATCTTAACAAAGGGTGTGATAGAATGGATAGAATATCTCAGATACAAAGCCGCATAAGAAGCATAGAAAATCAGTTTAATCCACAGCAAACGCAGGAAGGGCCTTCATTTCAGCAAATGCTCTCACAGGCACAGAGCACAATGAAGGTCAACAATATAGGAGGTCCCCAGTCAGTATACGGTCAGATAATGTCACCGGGCGCAGCAGGCACATCGGGATTTGTAAATCCATGCCCTGCAGGAAAACTTTCTCCATATAAAGGTGATGACGGTCTTGACATTCATGCACCGGTAGGAACTCCTGTTTATGCTGCCAAAGACGGTGTGGTAGTATATAATGATCCGAGCGGTCACAGTGCATGGGAAGGCCCGGGAAATGATACAGGAGCCATAAGAATAAGACATGCTGACGGAACTGAGACATGGTATGCCCATCTGTCAGACAGGGATACCAATTTAAAACCGGGTATGACAGTGAAGGCAGGACAGGCAATAGCTAAAGTCGGAACTGCCAACAATGTTCCCCATCTCCATATGAGTGTATTCTATTCAAGTGGCGGAGATGCAGGCGGCTTTATGGATCCCTTTGAACTGGCAAAAGCAGTAGAACAGGGCGGACTCGGGAATGTTGCACAGACCCAGGGGCCTCCTGCTATGCCTCCATATAACCCGGTATTCGGCATGAACTCCATGTTACCGGGAGTAAATCAGTCATCTCCGTTCAATCAGGCAGGAAGCGGACTGAACATGAACAGCGTTATGAATATGAACATGAATAATGCCTTTGGAGCTATGGATTCTGACGAAACAGATAAAACTTAATATATTATAAATTTAAAAAGGCAGGAAAAAAATTAAAAAGACTCTTGCCTTTTTAATTTTAACATGTTATAATACGTTTCATTAAAGATTCCTCGATAGCTCAATTGGCAGAGCGAGCGGCTGTTAACCGCTAGGTTGTTGGTTCGAGTCCAACTCGGGGAGTTATTTATTTTATGAAGAAAAAAATAGCCAGAACACTCACATGTGATCTTATTGTTATACTGCTCCTCATATTCTGCATCAGCAGGCTTCAGTTTATCATGAAAAATTCACCTCCTCTTGCCATGGCACTTCCTGTCATATGGTTCCTTTTTGGTGCCAAATTTATAGTCAGAAAAGATCTTTACGGAGATTTTATAAAAGAACATTTACTCTTCAGATGGGCTGTAATGTGTATTTTCATGGGAGTATTATCCGTTTTATTCATAGCAGGATCTTATATTTATAAATAATTCTTATAATCATTTATAAATTCTTAATTTGATTTACTTGAAATTTTCCCAATTTTATATTAAAATTAACTGAGAGATATTATTAATTAAAGGATCAGGTGATAAATATGAAGATACAGGAATATATGGATATGATAAATGACTGGAATTCTGATATTCCTATGAATATGTCTATACTTATTACCAAAGGTCTCAGAAAATTCCTGAACAGCTACTCAAAATACAATGAAGATTCGGAATTTAATCGGGATATACTGGCAAAACTTAAAGAAATTATTGTCAGAGATAACGGTAAAGCAGAATGGGAAGAAGCATGTATATACATAGATAGCTTTATCGGAACCTTAAGAGATTAATGTTTTATTTTTAAAAACCTTTCTTCATATTCCTCTTCTATAATCTCAAAAAAAAATGAAAAACTCGTTGATGTCGAATTTACAAAATAAAAAATGCATTTTCCTGTACCATGAGCTTAAGGGTGTAGCTTCCTATACCTTCAAGATACAACAAAACAGGTTCTATATTAAAGAAAGGAAGGTGTTTTATGCCAAAAACCAGTTATGTACAACGTATTATTACTGTTTCTATTTTAATACTTATTATTGGAGGGGCTTACTTTTTGCTAAATAAATTCCTGGCAGGACAGGCTTTTGAGAAAGGGAAACTGGAATATAGAAGAGGGATAGGTTTTACGGCAGAATATTTCGGTAATTTCGGGCGCCATGATATAAATACGGTTCAGGACTACTTCAAAAGCAGTATTAAAAAGTTCGAGAAATATGTGAAGGCAAACAGGAATGACCCGGAGGGATATTTTATGCTTGCCAACTCTCATTATATGCTTTATAAGACGGGCATAATGTTCATGGAAAAGACAGGAGGGAATAAAAAAGCTCTTTCAACAGATGACCTGTATAAAGCTATTGAATTCTTCAATAAAGCTATTTCCTGTAACAAGAAATATGCCGAAGCTCATTATTGCCTTGCCATGTGTTATGCAGATGATGATTTTATGAAATCTTATGAAGAACTTTCCAGAGCAAAGGAGTATCTGTCAGATATTTCTGACAGTAAAAAAAGAGCTATATGGGAAGAAATTATCAGGAAGGCTATGGAAGGTTGTCCTGAAATGAAATGCTCTGCAAATGCCGACGGGTCGAAGGTTAAATTCGTAAATATAAGCGACGGATGCCATCCGTACATTGCCATTCTGACTCCGGGCACGAGTGTTCCTGAGCTAAAAGATATGGACTGTTTATTTAATAAAGACGATATGTTTATCAGAGACCTTATGCCCGGTAAAACCTATCTGATTTGCATAGGTCTGGAAACTTATATCATAACAGGTATTATAACAGCTAAAGCCGGCACCCTTTATACATTCAACATAAGACCTTTAAAAAATAACTTTGCCATATATGATCCCAAAACGATGGATGTGAAATAAATAGTGAAGGGTGAAGAGTGAAGAGTGAAGGGTAATCATGAGATTTTGTAACACATCACTTTTCACTTTTCACTTATTTACATAACAGGTATGGTGAAATAAAAGGTGCTTCCTTTACCGAGAACTGTTTCAAAATCTATAGTCCCTTTATGTCCCGTAATTATATCATAACATACGGCAAGGCCCAGGCCTGTTCCTTCTTCTTTTGTTGTAAAGAAAGGATCAAAGATCTTACCCTGAATCTCAAGAGGAAGTCCCGGCCCTGTATCAATCACTTCAACTTTTATGCGGGAATCTTCTTTTATATAACTGCTTTTGACTGTTAAAATACCGTTTTCTGAAAGCATATCGAGTGAATTCTGCATGAGATTTATGATAACCTGTTCTATTTCCTGAGGGTTTATATATACAGAGGGTATATTCTCTTCCAGTTCGCAGGAAAAATCTATATCCCTGTTTTTAATTTCCACCCTCATAAGTTCTGCTGCTTTTTTTATCACTTCATTTATCTGATAATTCTCTCTGGAAGATGTTCTGTATTTTGCAAAGATAAGCCATTTTTCAACAATACCGTTAAGCCTGTCTATTTCATCAATAACCATATCAAGGGCTTCCTCTGAAGGAGGCGTTTTTTCCAGCCTTTTTTTCCATAATTGCACGTTTGCTCTTATAGAAGCAATAGGATTTCTTATTTCATGAGCCACTCCTGCCACAAGTTTTCCCAGAGCCGCAAGTTTATCTGTCTGTCTGAGTTTCCTCTCCAGCCGTTCCATATCGGAGAGATCTCTTAATATCATAACAGCTCCCTCTCTACCCCTGGTCTCAAGACAGAAGCTATTTATAGAGAGAGGTATTTCCTGGCCGTTATTCAATCTATAAACAGATTTTAAAATATTTCTATTGTTACCTGCAAGGGCATCTTCTATTGTTTCTCTTAAGAGATCTTTTTCTTCTGTAACAATTTCTCTGTAATCTTTTTCTATAACATTCTCTCTGTTTATATTCAACAAGATTCCTGCTGATTTATTGAAGAATACCACTTTCGAATCCTTATCGAGAGCTATAACTCCTTCCCCTGTCCCTTCAAGTATCAACTCGGTATAACTTCTTACCTTGCTCAGAGTGGAAGCAAGTTCATTAATGGCATTACTTATCTCACCTATTTCTCCGCCTCTTTTTTCAAATCTGTATCCAAGGTCAACCTTTAACTTCTGCAGGCCATCCTGTATATATTCGAAGCCTTTTCGCAACCTGTTACCTGCAGCCAGAGCAGCAAGAATACCTCCTATCATAACAATGAAAGCTATTCGAATATTGGCCATGAAAGGCTCGTAAAAATCACGAAATTCCATAATAGCCCATGTGGTACCTATAAGTTTACCCTGTCTTACAAGAGGATGTATATAAAAGAGGAAAAATTTATTGCCCAGTTTTTCACTTATAAAAATATCCTCTTCTCCCATAGTTATTTTTTCAGAGAGTTTTTTTACGGCATCTGCCTTGAGATCTGTTTCAATTGATGTCCATGTTGCTTCATTCTCCTGACTCTTCTGCGGCAGAGGAGGCCCCAGGGGAGGCGGGCAACCGAGTATGGTTTCAAGATCTTTATCATAATAACCAAAATCTACTCCGGGAAAATCAGTAAATTCACCTTCAAGCAGTTTTATAAAATAAACTGTAAGAAAACCTGTTTTTTTACTTTTTGCGTATTTAGAAAAGAGGTTTTTTTCCAGAATAGAATTAAAACTGTCTTCCCATAGTGTCAGATCCAGTTTAAGAGTAATCTGGGCAAGATAAATCTTGTTAACCTGTATGAGATCCTGACGGGTTCTATCTATACCCCTGAATATAAGAAATATTATAATTATAAACATCAGGGTAAGACCTGATACAAGGGCCAGGAGTTGTGTTTTAAAACTGTTCATAATGTTTATATGAGAGTCGTGACGCGTGACGCGTGACGCGTGACGCGAGGACAGATGTTCATTCTTTATAGTGAATCAATATCTTTATTCAATTCATAGTTCCGCAATTATCACAGCAAATTCTTCCCTGAGGAAGGGGTGTGTTGCATTGTTTACAACACCGGGAACCGGCCTGTTCAAGCTGCTTCTGTCTCTGTCTTTCTGTTTCATAGGCTTCTTCTCTTATAATTCTTGCACGGGATTCAATGAGAGCAAAGATAATTATAATAAAATAAATAAAACCCATCAAAAAAATAAGAGGGCCATGAAACATTGGAAGAGGATAGGTAAGTTTACCGAATACTACGGCCTGAGTTATACCCTGTCCTATGGCTGCTGCATTGAAGATTCCATGTAAGAGCATGGCACCGAATAAACCTATAAACCCGCCAATCTGGGCAAATTTAGCCAGTCTGCCTCTTCCCTTCAATAACCCCATAAGAATACCGGTAGTGGCAGTAAAACACCCGTGGCCTATCATACATATAATAGACCTGTAAAGTACAAATCCTAAAAATTCCAGCCCCGTAGTCTGGCCTTCTTTAAAAGCAGAAGAAAAATAAAATAAATTCTCAACTGCCGCAAATCCTATACCGGCAGAGAAACCAAATAGAATACCATCATAGGTATCATCAAGTTCATGATGACCTGCCATAATAATAACTCCCAGACCCTTTATAGATTCCTCTACGACAGGAGCAATAAAAACACTTGTACCCACAACTGCTGCCAGCTGTCCCCCTGTTTCTCCTCCTATGAGAGAACCAATCAGTACCAGTATGAGTCCGAGAAAAGTATTTACTATAAAAGCTCCTCCTGCCGATGCCACACCCCAGAGGAAAAGAGATATGATAAATCTTAAAGGCTCTCTTTCAAAAATATCCAGTATCCACATAAATAAAAGATAAATAACAGGGAATACTATTGTTGCCACAGTAGCTACGAGAATTACTACAAAATCCATATGAGGTGCAAGGACTGATGCCTGATAGGCAGAACCTACGGCAAATATAAGCCATACAATCAATTCACAGAGCCATACTATAGGATTGAGCATGAGCATGGCAGGTATTTCTCTCCACGGTCTCCCTCTTAATCTGGGAAGAAACAAATTTTTTAACGTATATCGTTCTTTTTCCATAGCAATTCTTTCTCTTCACTATTTTAACATTACTGACCCGAGCATAAGCATTTAATAAAGGTTTTCCTCCCGTCACGCGTCACGAGAGCAGTTATGTATTATTTATGATCATCTCAGTAATATAATAGGTGCATATATTATAACATTTCTTTACCCCATTGTATAATAATAATGATCATTTTTTACAAATTCAAATCTACTATTGACAGTAGTAGATGCACATGTTAAAATTCATTCAAATAATATTCAAATGAGGTCTTATAATGAAAAATCAGGATATTAAATTTGAGAATCTCCATCTATCGGAAAGTGGCATAAGAAAAGCTCTCGGATTTCTGGAGGCAGATATAATGGAGATTATCTGGCAAAAAGGTGAGCTGTCCGTAAGAGAGGTCTTTGACATAATAAAAGACAAAAGAGATATAGCCTATACAACTGTAATGACCACTATGGACAGGCTTTATAAAAAAGGAATCCTTTCCAGAAAGAAAATAGTGAAAGGCTACAGTTACTGGCCTGAAGTTACTGAAAAAAAACTGGAAAAACATATAATAAGGGAAACATTAAAAGGACTCTTTTCTGATATGAAGGAACCTGTTATGTCTTATTTTGCAAATCCGGAAGAACCTGAAGACATAGAGATAATAAAAAGTTTTGCCACTATAATAGACGAATTACAAAAAGAACAGGATAAAAACGATGGAAACAATTAATATTATAAGCTCCGTATATTTATTTTTTCTATTTCTTTCTTTATTTGTAACAGTAATTTTCTGCTTTTTTGAAAAAATCAAAGAACTGTTTATTAAAAATCTGTCAAAAAATTTTTTTATCATTACATTGTTACCGGTATTAATCTCTTTTTATATAACAATTTATACTTACTGGGAACAGAGTAAATGTCCTGAAAACAATATTTTTGACGGTCATACAAGATGTGCCGGAATAAACGGTATAATCCATATAGCCCTCGATGCAATACCTTACGAAGCCAAAGATACGGTAATTATACTTAAAGTCGTGGCTATAATATCAATGATTATATCATGTGTAAAGATATGTTCACTTATCCTTTCAACAGTAAGATTTTATAAAAGTTTCTCGAAAAACTTCCTTCCCCCGTCGGAAAGGGTTCTAAGTTTGAGTGAAAAGTTAAATAAAAATCTGAAAAGATCAATAAAATTTCAGGAAGCACATATACCGGTAAAATATACAGGGATTACAGGGATCTTTAATCCTGTGGTCATAGTGCCGAAAAAATTAACAGAAAAATTAAATGACAGAGAACTGGAAGGTCTTATGTATCATGAAGCATGTCATATAATAAACAGGGATAATCCTGCAAGACTTATCATATTATTATGTAACAGTATTTTATTTTTTCTTCCTCTGAAATTTTATAAAGAATGGGATAAAAACAGAGATTTAGAATGTGATAAATTTTCCGTTTTTCATACGAAGAATCCTCTTGCTGTTGCATCGGCCCTTGTCAGGACAGTAGAACTTTCGGAAACTCCTCATGAAAATTACTCATTTTCCTGTTTCGGAAAAAGTTCTATCAGATTAAGACTTGAAAAATTAATTGAATACAGCAAAAAAAAGAATTCTTTTTTTACAGGCCATGTTTCCCGTCTGTTATTACTGAAAAATATAAGTTTTTATATATTATTTTTTTGTTTTCTCATCATAGTGAAACATGTGTTGAATATTGAACACTGTTTTATGGAATTGCTTATTAATATTTAGTGAAGGGTGAAGGGTGAAAAAACGAAGGGTATATGGTGAAAAGATGAGTAATGAAACCACGCGTAACGCGTTACGCGTTACGCGTTACGATTATATAAACATCTTTCAATTTTTTTTTATTCTCTTATTGAGCATATTTCTTCTTACTTCTCCATGCCGTGCATCTGAGAATATATTGACTGTTGAAGATATTATAGCTATTACCATAGAAAAAAATCCCGATATAAATGCTGCAAAACAAAAACTGGCATATTTTGAGGCTGCCGCCAGGGGCAGCGGCAAATGGCCGAATCCGGAACTTATTATAGGCCCCAATACAGGTTCTATAGAAAGAAAAGAAAATATACTCCTCTCTCAGTTATTTGACATATCAGGGAAATTTCATCTAAAAGGCGAAAAGGCGGGAAGAGAGGCTTTTTATGAGGCATGTCAGTTACAGGAGGTAATTCTTGAAACTTCCCTTCAGGCAAGGCTCAAATACTATGACTATTGCACCGCTTTTGAAATTTATAAGCTTCAGGAAAAAAACACGGAGATTTTCAAAAAAGCACTGGAAAAATCAGAAATAGAATATAATCTCGGCAATATTCCGCAGGCGGAATTTCTCCGTTTTCAGCTTGAAGAAGCGCGTGCGGTACAGGCTCTTATTCATGCAGAAAATCAACTGAAGATTGCCGCATCAGCCGTATTCAGTATTATGGGACAGTATGACAGAAAAAATATCGATATAGCAGTTGGTGATATAAACAGCATAAAAATAAAAGAAGTAAAAGAGGAAGAAATTATACAGGAAGCCCTTGTAAAAAGGCCTGTTATAAAAGGTCAGGAAGCATTAATATCTGTGAAAGAATATGAAATCAGTATGGCAAAAAGAGAGAGATTTCCAGATCTTATAGTATCCTATAGAAGAGATTCCAACAGAGAACATGAGCCGGAGGAAAATGGGGTGGTATTCAGGTTGGCCCTTCCTGTTTTCGATTATGGTTCCATAAGCTCACAGATAGATATGGCAGAAGCAGCCCAGAGACAGGAAGAAGCCATGTTATCATCTGTAAAAATACAGGTGAAACTGGAAGCGGAAAAAGCCTGTTATGAATTGACTGAAGCCAGAAGTTTACTGGCAGCTTTCAGAGATAAAATACTGGTAAATTCCGATGATCTTCTCTGGAAGGCTCAGTACGGATATAAAGAAGGAGCATTTTCATATCTGGAATTTATGGATGCAATGAAAACATATAATGAAATACGGAGAGAATATATAGAAGCTGTCTACAAATATTACGGAGCTATCGCAAAATGCGAAAGAGCCGCTTCAATAAAACTGGAGGAAGAGTTATGAGATTAATCAGGCTGTTTCTGATTTTATCATTGTTATTACTGTTTATTCCTGCCTGTAAAGAGGCACAGCATACCGAAGATCTTCACAAAGAAGATTCTCACACTGAAGATTCTCACACTGAAAATTCTCACACTGAGGAAGGTCATTTTCATGGAGAAGCCAGTAAATTCGTCACACTTGAAAAAGAAATTAAAGAATCTATAGGTT
>JBEHWO010000150.1:0-14440 GCA_040217695.1 Vulcanimicrobiota bacterium
CATCACGCATCACTTGTCACGAACCACCCGTCACGCGTTACGCGTTACGCGTTACGCGTCACGTAAATCACACATCACGATTGAAAGTGCAGGTTTAAGAGTGAAGGGTGAAAAAATAATTCTTTCCATAGATCCGGGAAGAGAAAAATGCGGAGTTGCCATCTTAAGCAGTCATAAAGGTGTCATTTATCATAAAGTAATTTTGACTGATAATTTTCTCGATGAATTAAGTCATATAATATCTCCTTATAGCCTCTATTGTATTGTTATCGGAGACAGAACCGCTTCCTGTGAGATAAAAAAAACACTGTCTTCTGTTAAAAGCGAAAAAGGTATTGTTTCTGTAGATGAACATTTGACTACAGAACTTGCACGAAAAAGGTATTTCATTGAAAATCCGCCGAAAGGATTCAAAAAATTTATTCCCGGAGGACTTATGGTGCCACCGGTACCATATGACGATTATGCGGCAATTATCCTTGGTGAGAGATTTTTAGAAAGTGAGCAGTAGATTGCCGGTTTTTACTCACCACTCACTAACGGCCATGACCGTTTCGGTCACAACGAAGAATGAGAATTTGTTCCTCCCGTAACGCGTTACGCGTTACGCGTTACGATTCTCATATAAAAGTGAGCAGTAGATTGCCGGTTTTTTACTCACGACTCACTGCTCACCACTCACTAAATAAAGAAAGGATGTTTTTATGAGACCGACAGCACTGGTTTATTCATCACATGACAGATGTGAATATATCCACAGGGAATTTATAATTAAAAGAGCTTTAGAGAGCCCTGATAATAAAACCATATTTCATCTCCCTATGTCTGAAGAAATTAACAATCAGCATATTGATTACGGTAAATTCAGTTCTTATTATGAACTGTTCAGCCATCAGGGACTTCAGTATTATACATTTTACTGGAGCGAGCATTTAAGAAAAGAAGATGTAGACCTGTTTTTCCGCTGGCTCCGGTCATCACAGGTGGTGGTACTGGGCGGAGGAGAAAGTTTTATCGGTTTTGAGCGATATAATGGACTGGGAGAAAAATTTTATAATGACAGAGGTCTTTTCAGAAGAATACTCCATGAAAGACAGGACAGAGGCCTTATGACGGCAGGCTTTTCTGCAGGAGCAGATGAACTGGGCGAATATCTCACCTATGACAGAAATCATCCGGCCGGTTACGGTCTTGCAAGAAATATTGTAACAACACTCCATATTGAACCGGGTAAAGAAGGAGAATTATATAATCTCTCAAAAAAATACGGTCACTGTCTGGCCTTCGGATTGCCCAATGATTCCGCTCTCGGTGTTCATCAGGGTTATCTCCCGTCAGGGAATATATGGCAGGTCATATGGTTTATCATAGACTGTTCCTGGGACAGGCCGCAGGACGCATTTCATATTAAAACCCGTCAGGGTGTCAGGATTGAACACTATTACCCGGACGGAAGACACTGGACCTTTAACGGAGGAGATATGATGGTAAGAATTATGTCTCCCGATAATAAATGGCAGACTGCCACGATGATAACCAATCATGGAGTTTATATAGATTACTGGACACAGGAAAGTGTTAATTACAGCAGTATTGAAGAGATTTTGAGTAATTTTTGAAACACCTAACACCCTCATCTGCGAATGTTCAGGAATGACGATTAAATAACTGTTTCAAATATATTAAATCGTGACGCGTAACGCGTTACGCGTTACGCGTCACGAGAGCATATATTTATTATTTATGCTCACCTCAGTAAATAGTCAGTGGTAGTTACGCATCACGCGTCACTCATCACGCATCACGTCTTTACTTTTTCCGTATTTTTGATATAATCAAACAGGGGTGATAAGTGTCAAAAAGATAAAGGTTTGCGCCACATGTAAATATCTGGAACTCCTTGAAAAAGGGCACGAATTCCCGGGGCTTCTCGATAGCGAATATCTTATTTTCCGATGTACCTTGAGAGACTGGACCGTGAGGGAAGATTATCTTATGGAACCTCCTCTTCAGGAAACAGACGGCAAAGATGCCAGGGGAACAGCATGTCCATTCTGGGAGGAATGGAAATCGGATGAAGAAGAAACATGGGGCGATAAATCATTTTCTTCATGAATATGACAGTCAACAAGACGCCCAATAATATCGGAGCAGATTTTTTTAGGAGGTGACTGCCTTATTAAAGGCAAAATACATGATAAAATATGTCCTGACCTGTGTAATGTTAATGTTGATTTTATCTCTTACAGGATGTTTTTATTCTATGCCTGAAGAATTTTCCCTGGGAAGTATCGGAGGCATTGTTCAGGATAATCAGTTTAAAGGCATTGAAGGAGTCCAGGTTTCCATACAGGGAACAGATAAGACTACCTATACCGACGCAACAGGTGCTTTTTTCCTGAGTGAACTGGAACCGGGAAATTACACTGTTACTTTCTTCATGACCGGCTATCAGACACAGCAGAAAAATGTTACAGTCCAGAAGGGGCAGAGCAGATCTCTCGTTGTGGATTTTCTCGCTGTAGGAGCTACTCCCGGCGGTACAACTACTAGTAAAATTACTGATATTCAAAACCAGGCAGTTGTTGATCCGTCTCTTGTTCATACCCTTTATGTGGCCCATGCAGGAATAAGTGATGCAAATCCGTATGGTAATCAGTATCAGGGCGGTATGAATATAGACGGAAGCCAGACCAATCCGGCCGGAAACTGGAGCGGTGATGCCACTTCAGGTATAGATACTTCCACAACAGATCCTGCAGTCAGTTATGTAGCCTATCTCAAAGGCGCAGATCCTCTTGCAGAGGCTTACAGTAAATCACTGCCTCCTCCGAGCCCTGAAAATCTTATGGCTTTCCAGCAATTTGCAAAAAATAAGAAGAATAATATTACCGTAGTAGATTCGGGGTCGAGAAAACCTTCCAGTATTATAGAATGGAACCCCGGTGTTCTCCCTCTCTATCTGGACGTAAGCGATAACGGTATATTATATATAGGAGACAGTTCAAATATTATAACAGCTATGAATACGGGTGCAAACAATGCCGTCATAGGGCAGCTTGCCATGGGGCAGAATATGGTCAATGATCTGGCCGTAGGAAATTCAGGTGCAAGGCTCTTCTGTGCTCTTGCGGCAGGAGAACCGGCAGTGGCTGTAATAGACTGTGCCGGCGGTTCTATGGCTTTCTTAAAGAATATTCCTCTCGGAAGAATGAAAGACGGAGGTATAGGGCAGCCCTGGGGTATAGGGACACACAGAAACGGGAACCGTGCCTATGTAACACTCGGTACCCAGACAGGAGGAGAGATTGTCTGCATTGATACAATGAGTAATTCTGTCATGTACCATGTAACTGTAGGACAGAATCCTTTCGGTGTTGCTGTAACGCCTGACGGTAAAAAGGTATATGTGGCAAACCAGAATTCCGGTAATGTGTCTGTCGTAGATACCGGAACAAAACAGGTAGTTGCCACAATTCCGACAGATTTCTCCCCCGTAAGAGTTGCCATTACGCCTGACGGTAAAAAAGCCCTTGTTACAAATAAAGGAACCGGTAACGGTGGTTCTGTTTCCGTCATTGATACTATGACCAATTCCGTAATAGGTACCCTTCCTATGGGAAAAGACCCGATAGGCATATCAATATCCAGAGACGGTAAGATGGCCTATGTGGCAAACAGCGGTTCTGATACTATTACCATGATAAACCTGGCAAGTAATTCGGTAATGGGAAGCACTTTACCTTTCCCAAAAGGTAAACCTATGGATGTTGTTGTCGTGAAATAAATTTTTTAACTAAAAGGCACCTTTTGTCTGGAAGGTGCCTTTTATTATAATCGTGACCCGTGACGCGTCACGCGTGGTTTCGTGATGCGTAATGTGTGATGCGTAATGCGTATTTAATCCCAGGGCGTTTCATTAAACGTCCCTACTCACCATTCACTTTTCACTCTTCACTCTTCACTCTTTACGCCTCACCTCATAATGATAAAAATTTTCATAAATATAAGCTTACATACATTTTATTTTTTTGGGATATGTTATAACTTATAGAAAGTTTAGCTACAGGCAGCAAGTAAATCCGGCCTCCCGTTACGCGTGACGCGTGACGATTTATAAAATTCTTTTTATCTTCAAAGGGTATAAAGTATCTGTGGAGAAATTATATAAGATTATGGAAAAACACGAAACATACTTCCTTATAACCTATGGATGTCAGATGAACCTTAATGATTCTGAAGTCATAGAGTCCATGATGGAAAAATTACACTGTTCAAAAGCTAAAAAACCTGAAGATGCCACTATAATAATCTTTAATACATGCTGTGTAAGAGAAGGTGTGGATGAAAAGGTTTACGGACGCATTGGAGATTACAAGAGACTGAAAAGAATAAATCCTTCCCTTCTTATTATAGTATGCGGATGTCTTGCTCAGAAAGACGGGGAAGCTATGATTGAAAGGGCTCCTCATATAGATCTTGTCCTGGGGCCAAACCAGCTTGGAAATTTGCCTGGTTTGATTTCCCGTGCAAGAGAAGGTTTTTCACATGAAGTTCATACAGAGTGGGATATAGCAGAACCGGGATATTTACCCAGAAGAGCCAGTAAAATCACTGCGTGGGTTCCAATAAGTTACGGCTGTGATAATTACTGTTCTTTCTGTATAGTTCCCTATGTGAGAGGAAGAGAACGCTCGAGACCTCTTTCGGATATAGTGGAAGAAATCAAAAAGCTTGCCGGTGAAGGTTATAAGGAGGTAACCCTTCTCGGACAGAATGTTAACAGTTACGGCAAAGGTCTCCCGGGAGATGTGAATTTCGGTCATCTCCTGTCAGAGGTAAATACTATAGAAGGTATTGAGAGGATAAGATTTACCACATCTCACCCGAAGGATTTTAAAGGTGAATATATTGAATTAATAAGTAAACTTGATAAACTCTGTGAATGGTTTCATCTGCCCCTTCAGGCAGGTGATGATGAAGTATTAAAAAATATGAATAGAGGTTATACGGTAGGAGATTACAGGAGACTTGTAGAAAATATAAGGAGTCATATTCCGAAGGCCTGTATTTCTACGGATCTTATAGTGGGGTTCCCCGGCGAAACGGAAGAACAGTTTGAAAATACATTGAAATTTGTTTCCGAAATTTCTTATGACCAGGCTTTTATGTTTAAGTATTCCATAAGAAGCGGAACTGAGGCGGCAGAAATGACCTGTCACATAGACGAAGAGGAAAAACAGAGGAGACTTGCGAAATTAATAGATATGCAGAATAATATAACACAGAAGAAAAATGTTTCTATGGAAGGGGAAACTGTAGAAGTACTGGCAGAAGGAAGAACAAAGAAAAATCCGAACCGTTATTCGGGCAGAACAAGGGGAAATAAACTGGTTGCCTTTGATAGTTTTGAAGATGTTACGGGAAAACTGGTTCCTGTAAAAATAGATAAAGGTTATACATGGGGCCTTGTGGGAACACAGGTTTTATCATAATTTTTCTGTCATGTAATTATCAGATGTACATTGAACAACATGCCTGTAAAAAAACAGGCCGTATAATAACGCGTTACGCGTCACGCGTCACGCGTCACGCAAAAAAAAGACTGGTGAATAAATATGTGTATGGAACAGGTTAAAGAAGAAAAAATTAAAACTCTTGAGAAAAGAATAAAAGAACTGGAACTGCTTAATGCGGAATATGAGCTTTCTGCTGCTTTAATAAATAAGAATGTGGAATTGGAAGAAGTAGTCAGCATGACCCTTGACAGGGTAATGAATCTCATTAAAGCCGAAAGAGGCTGTCTCATGTTCTGGGATGAAGATGAGAAGGAGCTTTATATTAAATCGGAAAAAGGACCTGACAATCTTCCTTTCGGGTTGAGCAGATTGAAATCCGGTGAAGGTATAGCAGGATGGGCTTTTGAAACAGGAGAAATATTTGTCGTAGACGATGTAAGAAAAGAACCCAGATTCGTAAGCTCACCAGATGATCAGATAGAGATAAAATCCATAATCAGTGTTCCTTTAATCGTGGAAGATACCAAAATCGGTGTCATAAATATAGGTACCATAAATGAGTATCATCATTTTACGGAAGATGAAATTAAAACTCTGAGATTGATTGCAAGCAGAGCCGCTCTCGTTATAGAAAATGTAAACCTGAGACAGAAAGAAAAAGAATATATAGAAACATTGAAAGGCAGAAATGAAGAAATCAAAAGGCAGAGTGAAAAACTGGAAGAGGCCAATGAAAGACTGAATAATTCCCTTGTAAAACTTGAAGGAGCAAATAAAGAACTTGCCTCTTTATTCGAAATTTCCGTTTCTCTTGGAAGTTCCCTCGATATGGACAGAATGCTTTCCAATGTATTTGAAAAGATAAGCGAATTCTGCGGTGCTTCTGCTGTTACTATTGCTCTTTTACAGGAAAATACATACCTGACTATAAGAGCCAGTGTGGGATTACCTGAAATAAGAGCAGGTAAATATAAATTGATGGTAAAAGATATAGACCCATATTATTATAAAAGAGTATTTAAAGAACAGAAATCTTTATTTTTTAGAAATATTGAAAATGACAGAATGGAAGAGTTTCTTCGGGATAAAGTGATTATAAGACCTGATACGAGAGCATTATATATTTTCCCTCTTGTTTATCAGGATAAAACATCGGGTGTGATGACTGTAAGCTGTACAAAGGAAAATATGCTGTCCAAAAAGAAGCTCAAATTTCTGGAGATTATTTCAAATCATCTTGCAGTATCTCTTGAGAATTCCAGATTATTCAATGAAACTATTTCGAAAAAAGATGAATTGAATGCTATCGTTCATAATATGGGCGACGGAGTGCTTACCTTTGATCGGGACAAAAAGATAATTTCTTTTAATAAAGCAGCAGAACGTATTACCGGTATAAAAAGTATTAATGCCACAGGTAATCCTTTCGAGTCTGTCCTTAAATTGAAAGTTGAAGAGGGAAAAGACGAGAATGAAATGAAAGAAATTTCTATAGACAAATTAACATCACTGCCGACATTGAAGTGGGAGGGATTTCTTACAACCCCTGACGGCAAGGAAAGATTTATAAGTACTATAACCACATCTCTTAAAGGTGTAACCGGTAAAGTAGAAGGAGGGATTGTTGTAATAAGAGATTTCTCCAGAGAAAAAGAAGTGGAACAGCTTAAATCAGATTTTGTTTCCTATGTATCCCATGAATTAAGGTCACCTCTTACTTCAATAAAAGGTTATACCACTATGCTGATCCATCATAGAAATCGTTTTGATGATGCAAGAAATGAAGAATTTCTTCAAATTATAAATAATGAAATAGACAGACTGGCCAGGTTAATAAGGAACCTTCTGGATCTGTCCAAAATAGAATCAGGTAAATTTGATATTAATAAAGTAAAAATCTCTATACCGGTACTGGCAGAAAGGGTAATAAATACCCATAAGATAACCTCTTCGGAACATACCCTTGAAAATACTTTCCCTTCCGATTTTCCCCAGGTTTATGCAGACAGCGATCAGGTGGAACAGGCCCTTAATAATCTTGTGAGTAACGGCATTAAATATTCTCCTCATGGCGGCAAGATTAATGTAGGCGGGGAATTTAACGGAGAGAAAGTTGTAATTTATGTTGAAGATGAAGGCCCCGGTATAGCTCCGGAAAAAGCCGATAAGATCTTTGAAAAATTTTACAGAATTACAGGACCGAGCGGGACAAAAATTGTAGGCACAGGTCTCGGACTTTTTATAACAAGGAGTATTATTAATGCTCATGGAGGGCATATATGGGTAGAAAAAAGACAGAACTGCCAGGGTAGTAAATTTTGTTTTTCTCTTCCTTATAATGTTCAGGAGTAGTTTTTGTGACGCGTAATATGTGACGGGAGCAGGACTTTTTTACATGCTTATGCTCATGTCAGTAAAGCGAAATGTTCAGGAGCACTTTTTATGAAAGGAAAAATATTGCTCATACAGCCTTCGGGAAGAGTTTTTCAGATGTTAAAATCCAATCTGGAAAATTACGGATTTCAGGTTCTTGCCGCTCACGGAATAAATGAAGGTTTCCAGAAAGGCCGCTCTGAAAAAGCTGTTATTATTATCATGGATTTATCTGTACCGGAAGCATGGCATCTGTGCAATCTTCTCAGACATGATAAAAGGGCTAAAGAGATTCCCATACTTGTCCTTTCAGCAAAAACCGATAAAGAAGATATGATAAATGCCAGAAGATATGCAGTAGAAGGATATATGGCCAAACCCTATGATCCTGAGGCCATTATAAAAACATGCGAAGATATTTTAAAGAAAAAAAGAGCAACTGTTAAAACCATACTGCTTGTAGAAGATGACCCGGCAGTACTGCATATACTCAGGCTTAACCTTCAGTATGCAGGTTTTAAAGTTCTTCTGGCACATAATGCTTTAGAAGCACTTGAGATTGCGGAGAAAGAAAAGTTTAATATGTTAATCACCGATGTAATGATGCCGGGAATGGACGGACTGGAACTTTATATGAAGATAAGAGATATACCGTCCAAAGAAGATATACCTGTAGTTTTATTGACAGCAAATGATAATTTTGAAGATATAAGCCGTGCCTATAATATAGGTGTTGCAGAATATATAGTAAAACCTTTTGATCCTGTGGAATTAATTGAGAGAATCAGGAGACTTTTATGAGTGAATTGAATAATTTGACTCCCCTCTTCAAACAGTTTTATGATGTTAAATCTCAGTGCCCCGGTGCTATACTGTTTTTCCGGGTAGGCGATTTTTATGAGACTTACGGTGAAGATGCAGTCACTACATCAAAAGAACTGGGTATTACCCTTACCTCGAAGGAGGTTAACGGTGACCGTATTCCTATGGCAGGAGTGCCCCATCATGCAGTGGAGCCTTATTTGAGTAAAATGGTGAGAAAAGGCTACAGAGTTGCTATAGGTGAACAAATGGAAGACCCGAAAAAAGCTAAAGGCCTTGTTAAAAGGGATATAGTCAGGATAGTTACTGCAGGTACTGTTCTTGAAGACAGATTGCTTGAAGAAAAACAGAACAATTATCTTATATCCATAGTGATAGACGGCGGAGGTCAGGCTATAGCAGTGGCGGATATTTCAACAGGAGCATTTAAAGTATCTTTTATAACAGACGAGTATAACAGTATGGAAGCGTTAAAAAGTGAAATTGCAAGGCTTAAACCTGCTGAATGTCTTATACAGGAAAAAGAACAACATAATAATAACCTTATTAATTTTTTAAAAGAACTGACAGCTATTACAGTCAGGGAAGATGATTTTTTCAATTATGATACGTGTAAAGAAAAACTTTTAAAATATTTCGGAAAAAGTTCTGTTTCTTCTCTTCCTGACAGACCTCAGATCGTTCAGGCAGCAGGTTCTGTCATGAAGTATCTTGAAGATACCCAGAAAGTAATATTAAATAATATTACCAGGCTTGACAGTTACAGTATTTACGATTACATGGTTTTAGACGGAAGAACGAGAAGAAATCTGGAACTTACAGGCAATATAAGAGACGGTAAAGTCTACGGAACACTGCTCTGGATACTTGACAGAACCGTAACCTCTATGGGAGGCCGTAAATTGAGACAGTGGATTGAACAGCCTCTGTTAAAGATTTCTGAAATAAATCATAGACTTTCGGGAGTGGAAGAATTTTATCATTCTTTTGAAGTCAGAGAAAAATTCAGGGACAGACTCAGAGAGATAAGAGATCTGGAAAGAATTTTTATGAAAATAGTCTATGGCTCTGCCGGAGCAAGAGATCTTCTCGCAGTTAAAAAATCCCTTGAGGTTTTACCGGAGTTAAAACATATATTATCTTCTGTTAAAACAGAATATTTAAAGAAACTTACCGGACAGATAAAAGACCTTCAGAAAATCAGAGATATTATTGATAAAGCTATTGATGACGATCCCCCTCTGTCAATTAAAGAAGGTAATATCATAAAAACAGGATTTAATGAAGAAGTAGACAATCTTCGAACACACCGTTATGACGGAAAACAGTGGATCGTTGAACTGGAGAAACAGGAAAAGGACAGAACAGGCATAAAATCACTCAAGGTCAGATATAATAAAGTATTCGGTTATTTCATTGAAGTAACTAAATCTAATTTACATCTTGTTCCGGAAAATTATATAAGGAAACAGACAACTTCTCTGGGAGAGAGATTTATTACACCGGAACTCAAAGATTATGAGAGTAAAGTTCTCGGTGCATCGGAAAGGCTTAAAGAACTTGAATGTGAACTTTTCTGTGATATAAGAAGTCAGATTGCAGAATACTCGTCTGATGTGCTCATAACTTCAGATGTTCTGGCTGTCCTGGATGTGCTGTCTGCTCTGGCCGATGTTGCTGTAAGTAATAATTATGTAAAACCTGAAATAAATAAGAGTACAAAAATAATTTTAAAAGGAAGTCGCCACCCTGTTATAGAAGAAATATTAGGCAAGGAAAAATTTGTTCCCAATGATCTCTATATGGATTCTTCCGACCATTTATTGCTTGTTATAACAGGTCCGAATATGGCAGGTAAATCAACTTATTTGAGACAGGCGGCATTATGTGTTATCATGGCCCAGACAGGCAGTTTTATACCGGCAGAAGAAGGAACTATAGGAGTCGTTGACAGAATATTTACCAGAATAGGTGCTTTCGATGACCTTGTAATGGGCCAGAGCACTTTTCTGGTTGAAATGAAGGAAGTAGCAGATATTGTTAATAATGCTACAAACAGAAGCCTTATAGTTCTTGATGAGATAGGGAGAGGGACAAGTACCTATGACGGCCTGAGCATTGCCTGGGCTGTTGCTGAATATATATATGAGAATGTAAAGGCGAAAACACTTTTTACGACTCATTTTCATGAGCTCACTCAGATGGCAGAACATTTTGCCGGAGTTAAAAACTATAGAGTAGCTGTAAAAGAGAAGGGGGATGATGTAATATTCTTGAGAAAGATTTTCACCGGCGGAACAGACAGAAGTTACGGTGTGAAAGTCGCAAAACTTGCAGGACTACCTGATAAACTATTAAACAGAGCAGAATATATTCTGGAGAGTATAGAAAAAGTAGAACCGGTTATTTATAAAAAAGATTCTATGTTACAATCTTTACAACTGGAATTTTTCTCAACTCTTCCCAATCCTTTAATAGACGAAATAAGATATATCGATGTGGAAAGATTAACACCTGTAGAAGCACTGATTAAACTTTCCGAATTAAAAGACAGGATTGAAAAAGAATATGTATAAATATAAAAGCATTCAGCATTTTTCAGGAAACAAAAATAGATTGATAAAGCTGTCCGCTGAAAGCTGATAGCATATTTATGAAAGGATGGCACATATGAACAATTTTTTAAGGTATCTTACAGAGACATACTATGAACCGACATATATTAATAAACTCATTATTATTCTCAGATGGATAGTATTTCTCTACGGAGCTTTTGCAGGACCTTTAAATATTCCTTTTCTCCTTGGCGGAGGTATTTACTGTTTACTTGCAACTGTTTCCTCTCTTTATCTTAAAGGTAACAGACTCAGAATTTTTGTTATAATACTTGCAGATCTAACTCTTCTTTTCTTTATTTTTAATTTCTGCAAAGATCTCACTAAAACTACATCTATTGAATTTTCTCTTCTTACATTTTTACTTCCTATAATAGAAATAGCCGAATATTTACTGGATATGAAGTTCAGCATCTTTGGTGCTTCCCTGATAGGTATTCTTATAATATCTACTTCTAATTTTCAAAACAGCAAGGCTCTGTTAAACATTATTATAACTCAGATCTGTAATATAGGAATCATATTTATAGTCTGTTATATGTTAAGTCAGGCTATATTGCAGTTTCAGAGACAGAAAAAGCAGATTAATTCTCTTATTTCCCTTGTAGAAGCAGGGCAGGAACTGGGCTCCAGTCTGACCCTTGAGAAGATTGTCCAGTTAGTTGTAAATATGGTAAAAAATCTTGTAAACTGCAACACCTGTGTCATATATCTCAGGGAAAGAGGAAAAGAAGGAGATATGGTAGTCGTAAAGAACTGTTATACCCTTCCCCAGCATGAAAGATTATTTAAAGATTTCAGCCTCGATGTAGGAGAAAGTACTGTTGCAGAGGTTATAAAAAAGAAAGGTTCCATCCTTTTAAATGATGCCCATAAATTCCAGAAAGAAAAAATAATCCCCAAGATGAAGGCTATACGCTCCGTAATGGTTGTGCCATGCCTTTTTCAGAGAGATGCCATAGGAGCCATATATGTTGGCCAGCAGGGTGTGAGCAATTTTAAAGATGACGATTTGAGACTTTTATCAATTCTTGCCAATCAGGCAGCACTGGCCATAAAAAATGCCCAGCTTCATGAAAATGTTGCCCAGCTTGCCATCACTGACAGTCTCAGCGGTCTTTATACACATGGTTATTTCCAGGAGAGTCTCGATCAGGAATTCAAGAAAGCCTTTAAAAACAATAAACCTCTCTCTGTTATGATCCTGGATATTGATTTCTTCAAGATTGTAAATGATAACTTCGGTCATCCCCAGGGTGATGCTCTGTTAAAACAGGTGGGAGGTCTTATAAAAAGTGTAACAAGAGATAATGATATTATCTGCCGTTACGGAGGAGATGAATTTACCATAACCTGTCTTAACACAAACAGAACAGAAGCCATACTCATAGCGGAAAGAATAAGACAGGCAGTGGAAGAATATGACTTTATCGCAGGTAATAAAGTTGTAAAAGTAACAATAAGCGGAGGAGTATCCAGTTTTCCTGAAGACTGTGACTCAAAGAAAGATCTTGTAGTCATAGCTGATGAAACCCTTTATGAAGCCAAAAAAGGCGGACGTAACAGGATTGCCCACAGAACGTAAGAGGTGAGCATGGGCGTTTAATTAAACGCCCTTACGCGTCACGCGTCACGCGTCACGCGTCACGAAATTATGCCAGACAGAATAAAAATTTTAGACAGACATGTTTCGGAAAAAATAGCAGCCGGCGAAGTCGTTGAAAAGCCGGCTTCTGTTGTAAAAGAACTGATCGAAAATTCTCTTGATGCTTCTTCTTCCAGAATTGATGTGGAACTGAGAGACGGAGGAAGAAACAGGATAAAGATTACCGATAACGGTACAGGCATGAGTCATGCCGATGCTGTTCTCGCTTTTGAACGTCATGCTACAAGTAAAATCAGAGAATTTGACGATCTGTCCAGAGTTGTATCCATGGGATTCAGAGGTGAAGCACTTGCAAGTATAGGTGCAGTGTCCAGGGTTGAACTTGTCACAAAAGAAGCGGATGAAATACTGGGAAGAAAGATTGTATTTGAAGGAGGTATTCTTTTAGATAATGAAGAAACAGGATGTCCTGCCGGAACGACTGTTCTGGTGGAAAATATTTTTTTCAATGTTCCTGCAAGAAGAAAATTTCTGGCTTCCTCCAAAACAGAACAGAATGCAATCAATAATGTAATTACCAGAATGGCTATTGCCCACCCTGACGTGTTTTTTTCCCTTTCTGCCGATAGAAAAGAAATATTTTCCTATCAGCCTGTGCCGGATCTTTTATCAAGAGTGACCCAGATTTACAGCAATCTTCACGACAGACTCATTCCCGTAAAAGGAGCATGTGAAGAAGCTATCCTGACCGGTCTTATATCCCATCCTTCCTGTACCATGCCGAATAGATCCCGTATTTTTCTCTTTATCAATAAACGTTTTGTGAAGCCGGGATTGATGTATAAAGCCATTCAGGATTCTTATAAGAAATTAATCCCCCACGGAAGATTCCCTGCGGTATTTATCTTTCTTGACATAGACCCCTATTTGATAGATGTCAATATTCACCCTGCAAAAGAAGATGTGAAATTTGCAAAAGAAGGGGTTATATTTTCTTTATTAACAAAAACGATTTCCAATGCTCTGGCACCGGCCGCTATTTCTTACAGAGATATATTACCCGGTAACGACAGACCGGGTACGAGTATTTCCTTTCACAGCATATCTGCTTTTACTGATAAAAATATTTCTTCATGTCAGATAGAATTACCTGATTTTCACAGAGGAAAAGACACTTTTCACGAAGTTGATGTACATAAATCGACCGGCCATAGAGAAGAATTTATCATAGAAAACATCACAAATACTTACAGTGATGTGTCTCAGTCACAGGGGCGGACAGAAGAACGTATCATAGAAAACATCACAACCGATCACAGTGATTTATCACAATTCTCAGAGTCTGTAAAAGAACATAATAGAAAAAACCCCACAACTATTCCCACCGACAGAGACGTGGCAGAAAAATCTTATGAAGCTATTCGGAAAGATACTTCCTTTACTGTAATAGGAAATTTTAAGGATATTTATATAATTATCCTTACTGAAAATGAACTGTTGTTAAT
>JBEHWO010000151.1:0-14411 GCA_040217695.1 Vulcanimicrobiota bacterium
CTTCAGGAGAAAATATCTTTTCTACGGGAGCACTGAAGATCAGAGTTCTGCCACCTACTATGAGTAATAATAATGAAGGTATCAAAGGATATACAGTATTTATTCTGTTTATTTTCTCTCCTGCTTTAACAGTCTTTACTATTTGCCATATAATAATTATTATTATAAATGGAAAAAATAAAAATAAGCCCAGGAAAGTGGGTCTGAGAAAAAAAGGCAGTGAACCCAGCAACGTAGATGCCTGCCCCTGAAGAGCCTGTTGAAGATTTTGAGACAGAATTATCGGTATGGAAAAACCTGTTATCGTAAGAACTAACATAATGAATATTACTATTTTAATTATACTATTTATTTTATATGTTGTTGTAATCATTATAGTTCCGGTAAGAGCTACGAATATAAAAAGTATACTTATAAGCCTTGGGTTGCCCTGTCTGAATATAAAAGGTCCACCTTCGTTTTCTACTCCGTAAATAATAGTTCCTATTATCAAAAATATTACTGGAAAAACAATTGCTATTGTCCACTTTTCAGCAAAATCGGTATTTTTCCAGAATATGAATATACAAATTATCATAATTGCATTGGCTGCTGTAATGCCTGTTTTCCAGGAAAAATAACTGCTATAGAACCATGCGTCCATAACAGTTTCCACACCTATTCCCAGTATCATAACAAGGAGGAGAGTTTTTAATGCATAAACTATATAGGTAACTACAAGGCTCTGTGTAAAATTAAAATAACCTTTTATTCTGTTAAGTATTTCCTTCATATGAATTATCCTTTCATAATTCGTGACGCGTGACGCGTGACGCGTGACGCATGAGAGTTTATATTCGTAACGCGTAAAGTGTGACGCGTGACAGATAATTTCATTTACAGTCTGACTTCCAGTGTATTCATACCAATAACGATCATCTCTCTATCCAGAAGTTTAAGTTTTTTTCCACGTATCTGCTGTCCTCTTATCTTTGTGCCATTTGAACTCATAAGATCTTCTATCCAGTATTCATCACAGGTTTTAAATATTTTCAGATGTTTTCTGGAGATAAACTCTCTTCCATGAGGTTCATGTATGACAATATCATTACAATCTTCCTCTCTACCTATATATATTTCATCTTTTTCTATTACAAGACTCTTACCTTTATCCGGGCCATCGATTATTATTATTTCAGGTTTTCTTACTATGAAAGTCTGAGATTTTCCGCAGGAAGAACAGTTCAGATCGCCAAGGAAATTTTTATGGCCGCAATAATGGCAGAGAATGACAGGCGGTGACAGTGTTACAGTAGGAACTTTTGTCTGTTTTGCTTTTTTAGGAACAAATTTTTTCCCGGGAAAGGATATAGTCCGTGCACATTTCAGATCCGTTGCCTCTATTGAAGCACATATGATTGTGGCATTATCATCTGTTTCTCTTAAATTTGCAAGTTCTATCAGTTCATCCACTATTAAGCGAGGGTTATTGTTATGTTTTTTCACAGTCTCCAGTATATCTGCCTCTTCTTCCAGAACATTTGATAATCCGTCACTGCATAGCATTATAAAATCATTTTCCTGAAGCGTAACAGGCTTACCTTTTCTTTTTTCATTTATTTCAACTTCTACTTTCGGAGCAAATCCTATTGCCCTGGTTATAACGTTTTTTTGAGGATGACATTGAAACTGAGATGTATTAATTAAATGACTTTCATAAAGTGCCTGTACAAGAGAATGATCTGTAGTAAGTTTTTCTATTCTGTCTTTTCTTATCAGGTAAGCTCTGCTATCACCTACATGGGCTATAAAAAGTTTACCACTTTTTATTAATCCTGCCACTACGGTTGACCCCATATCACCCGACCATTTATCCCTTTTACTTACATTATAGACAAGGAGATTTGACATTTCAATAGCTTCTTTTAATAGTTCTCCCGGGTCCACAGCTTCTTCGGCAGAGGAAAAGGTTCCTTTTTCAGTTACAAGCCTGTTGATTAGATGTTTTGTAATTCCTCTGATAGTAAGGGCACTGGCCATTTCACCCTTATCAAATCCTCCCATGCCATCTGCAAGGAGCAGAATATGATATTCCCCCCAGTCTGGCCCTTTATCTATGTGAAAATTAAGAGCAATAAGATTATCTTCATTACCTTTTTCTCTGTTTCCAGAACCGATGTCAGTTTTAAGTCCCAAAAGCATAGGGCAACCTCATATTCGTGACGCGTGACGCGTGACGCGTAACGCGAGGAATCTTTATTGCATTTTATTTCATAACTTATTAAAATAATTCGTGATGATTAATGCGTAAGGGGTTATTACACCTTCGCATCACGCTTTACTCATTACAAGATTATTAGAGACTGTAAGAAAATAACCCTGGCAAATTGTTAGAACGGTTATCATCCTCGCGTAACGCTTACGCGTTACGCGTCACGATATAGACGTAAATATGATTGGGTTATTTCTTGACAACCCCTTAGTTATGCATTGTTATGAAACCAACTATAATTATAACATTTCACATTTCAAAAAAAAATCCTCTTTTTTCTGCAGAATTATTCACATAGCAGGACTTTTGGAGTGAGCAGTGAATAATGAATGTGTGGATAACATCCACACCAGTCACGCGTCACGCCCCTGAGGTGTTATAAACATTGGCAATATACTGTAACAAATGTGGTCATGAAAATAAAGACAATGAAAGATTGTGTAAAAACTGTGGCAGAGAAACAGTCAATCCCTATGATGGTTTAAAAATCGGCACCATGCTTGACAGACGTTATGAAATAAAAGGAAAAATCAAGAGTGGTGGAATGGGAGCGGTTTATGAAGCAGTCGATCATAGATTTGAAATGAGTATTTGCGCTGTAAAGGAAATGTTAACACCTGCAGTTTCCACTGAAGAAAATCAATATATGATTGACAGTTTCAGAAAAGAAGCAAAAATTCTTTATCATCTGAGACATCCCAATCTTCCTGTAGTAAAGGACTATTTTGTGGAAAGCGGCCGTTACTATATTGTAATGGACTATATAGAAGGAAAAGATCTTGAAACAGTCATAAATTCTTATAGAGAAGCCGGTATTCCCGAAGATTTAGTAATAAAATGGTCTATGGAAATACTGGATGCACTGGACTATCTCCACAATCAATCGCCACCGATTGTATATCGTGATTTAAAACCCGGTAATATAATGATTCGTAAAGACGAAAAAATAATACTCATAGATTTCGGTATAGCAAGACCGGTGACTCCGGGCAGTGAAAGCACAATGACAGTAATAGGCACACCTGCTTTTGCACCGGAAGAGGTTTTTCAGGGTAAACCTGAGCCGAGAAGCGATATTTATTCTCTCGGTGGAACCATGCACTGCCTTCTTACCGGTGAAGCCCCTCATGCCCCCCTTTCATTTAAACCTGTAAGAGAGCTAAAAACGTCTGTATCGGTAAAACTCGAATCTATTGTCATGAAAGCTCTGGCACGAGAAGCTAAGGATCGTTATATGAGTGCTAAAGAGATGAAATCTGACCTGGAAAAAATTTGCGGCAAAAAAGATGAGGATTCAAAGAAAAAAAATACAGGTGAACATTGCAGCAAAAAACAGGCTAAATTTCTGATTGCCATGATTGGGGTGGCACTGTTATTTATTCTTCTCTGGAAATCTCTGCCTTATATATTCAATAACAGGGGGCTGTCTCTGAATGAAAAAAAGCAATATGAAGAAGCAATAAAATATTACAATAAAGCTCTGAAACTTGACCCGAAATACATACCTGCACTGGTTAACAGAGGAAATGCCCTGAAACAAATAAAAATCTATGAAGAAGCCATTAAGTGTTATGATAAAGCTATTGAACTTGACCCGACATATATAGTTCCGTTGATTAATAAAGGATATGCCCTTTATGATAAGAGAAAGTATGATGAAGGTATAAAATGCTTTGATAAAGCCATAGAACTTGAAGAGAAATCTGCCTATGCACTGAATGGCAAAGGCATGGGATTGTATTATGAAGGCAAATATGAAGAAGCTATAACTTATTACGATAAAGCACTGAATGCAGACATTACATATCTGGAAGCCTGGGAAAATAAAGGAAATAGTTTATATGTTCAGAAAAAATACCGGGAAGCCATTAAATGTTATGATAAAGCTCTGGAAATAGATCCGTCATATATTCACGGTCTTATAAACAAAGGTAATATTTTATTTAAACAGGGAAAATATGAAGAAGCAATTCAATGTGACAATAAAGCTCTGGAAATAGATCTGAAGTGTTCTGATGCCTGGTATAGTAAAGGAGTGCATCTGTACAAACTGAAAAAATATGAAGAAGCAATAGAGTGTTTTGATAAAGCCATAGAACTGTCTCCTTCTGCCGGAGTTTGGTACAGCAAAGGAAAAACATTATTTGATATGGAAAAAAACGAAGAAGCTGTCAAATGTTTTGATAAAGCCCTTCAAATGGACAGTAAATATACATATGCATGGTTTGATAGAGGAAATGCTCTCCATAAACTCGGCAAATATAAAAAAGCCCTGGAATGTTATGACAGAGCGCTGGAGATTGACCCGAATTACAGTAAAATCTGGTTTTCCAGAGGACTTACCATGGAATATGAGGGAAACTATGACGAGGCCCTTGAGTGTTATGAGAAAGCTTTAAGAATTGATCCTCATTACAGTTCCACCTGGTATAATAAAGGTCTGGTTCTGGCAAAAAGAAAAAAATATAAAGAAGCTATTGAATGTTATGATAGAGCGTTAAAGATTGAGCCGGCATACCTTTATGCCTGGTTTAATAAAGGCAATGCCTTTTTTGGTCAGGGAAAATACACACAGGCCGTTAAATGTTATGATAAAGCACTGGAAATTAATCCTGAATACGGGAATGCATGGATTTATAAAGGTGATGCTCTGTCAGGACAAAAAAACTACATAGAAGCTATTAAATGTTATGATAAAGCAATAAATATCGATGCCAATTACCTTATTGCCTGGTTCAACAAAGGCGTTGCTCTCTATGAAGAAAAACACTATAAAGAAGCTATCAAATGTTACGATAAGGTTCTGGAGATTGATCCCGGATACAGTTATGCATGGAATAACAGAGCAAATAGTTTATATAAGCTAAAAAATCACACAGAAGCTCTTGAATCTGCTGAAAAAGCTATAAAGTTGGCACCGGATAATTACGCTGCATGGGACACAAAAGGCGAAATATTACTGGATCGCGGCAGACACAGAGAAGCTCTTGAATGTTTTGATAAAGCACTGAAACTGGCTCCCCGGAATAGGGAGATAAAAAGGCATAAAGAAAAAGCATTGGAGAAAGTGAGTGGTGATTCGTAACGCGTAACGCGTTACGCGTCACGCGTTACGATTTAATTGAATATAAATTTAGAGAATTTACAAAATACTATTCTGAATGATCCTGTTTACCGAGAACTGTTCCTTCTCTCAAAAGAACTTAACAGCAACGTCTATATAGTGGGAGGAATATTAAGGGATTATCTCACAGGCATGTTTAATAAAAATACTGACATGGATTTTACATCTGATAAGGCACTTAAACTTGCAAAGAAATTCTCAAAAAGAACAGGCGGCTCTTTTGTAATGCTTGACCAGGAAGAGGAAACAGGAAGGGTTATAATCAAAAAAGACAGAGACAGTGAACTTATAATGGATTTCTCTCAAACAAGAGGCAATAATATAATTGATGACATATATAAAAGAGATTTCACTATAAATTCCATTGCCCTATCGTTTAATGATTGTTTTTCAGGTAATAAATGCAATTTCATAGATCCGTCCGGCGGCATAGATGATATCAGAAAAAAGGTTATAAGAGTGGTTTCAGAGAACTCATTATCAGATGACCCTCTGAGAATGGTCAGAGCATTCCGGTTTGCATCAAAATTAAATTTTGATATTTCCCCTGATACAATTACATTAATAGAGAATCAAAAAGAAAAAATAATAAAGGTTTCACGGGAAAGAATAGAAACAGAAATTTTCAAGCTCCTTGATTCGGATCAAAGCTGCAGGTATGTAAAACAGATGTATGAGAGCGGATTATTTATGGCTATAATTCCGGAAATTAAACACCAGAACTGGAATATATACGAGAAACTGGAGAAACTGCTTTCAGGAGAATTTATACATATGTTTCCGGAATACTCCGATGAGATAAAATTTTATATAACAGGCTCTTCGAGAAAATCTATGATAAAATTCGGATTATTGCTTCACGGAGAAGAGAAAGTGATAGAAGACATATGTCGTAATCTAAAAATGAGTAATTATAAGACAGATAGCGTAACCAGAATTGTAACATATTACAGAGACATACTTCAGGAAAAAGATAAGATTAATAACATATTCATACTGGATTTTTTTCGTAAGACAGGTGATGACGGTCTGGCTATACTTCTTACAGCCCTCTGTGCCGGAATAATTTCAAAAGAAGGAGTAATTCATATATTAACTATTTATTATACCAGGATAAAACCTTTATGGGAAAGTCCACGTCTGATAAAAGGGCATGATTTAATTGAATTATTTAATCTGAAACCGGGGCCGGATTTCAAAAAAATACTTTATCTCATAGAAGAACAGCAGGTTGAAGAGAACATTAAGACGAGGGAAGAAGCACTGAAGTTTGTAAGAGAGTTTATAGTTTATGGTTTATAGTTTATGTCTTATTGTTTACAGAGATTTAAATACTGAGGTGAGCATAAATAATATATATGGAACGATAATTAAATAACTGTCTCAAATATATTAAATCGTGACGCGTCACGCGTAACGCGTGACGCGAGGAAAGAGACAATTAATAAAATTCTATCCCATAAAACTCCCGTGACGGGTAACGCCGTCACGGGGAGAAATGATTTTATTACATGCTTATGCTCAGGTCATTAAAACTCTCAACCTTAAACTACAGGGTATATAACATGTTTTATCATGACTTACTGATGAATTTTTTTCAGGAAATAGGGGAAGAGAAAGGAATAGTATTTCAAAAAAACCTTCCTGCCATAGAACCGGTTTACGGTGAGTTAAAAAATCCTCTTCACTGGAGGCTTGAGGAAATATTAAAAAAAGGAAATCTTACACATTTCTATAACCACCAGGTAGATGCTATAAATGCTATAAGAGAAGGGAAACATATAGTTATATCTACAAGAACTGCGAGCGGAAAATCTCTCTGTTATAATCTCCCTGTCATTGAATCTATAATGAACAATACATCCAATAAAGCTCTTTATATATTTCCCTCAAAAGCTCTGGCACAAAACCAATCAGGGAGGCTCGAAAAATACAATTATGCTTTTTACTACGGAGATTTCAACTACGGTATATATGACGGCGATACCCCCAGAGAAATAAGAAGAAAGCTGAGGAAATATGCCAGTATTATTATTACTACACCTGACATGCTACATCTTGGTATTTTACCAAATCATGAAAAATGGAAACATTTTTTTCAAAATCTTAAATTTATTGTAATAGATGAATTGCATACGTACAGAGGCATATTCGGAACAAATATGGCCCATGTATTAAGACGTTTCAGGAGAATTTGCCATCATTACGGCAGTAATCCGCAATTTATATGCTGTTCCGCTACAATAGCCAATCCTGTTGAACTTGCAAAAAAGCTTACTATGCTGGATTTTGACCTTATAGGTGAAAGCGGTGCTCCTTCCGGAGAAAAAACCTTTCTCTTCTGGGAACCGGCACAGGAAGAAGGCCCCGGGAGAAGTATAAACACAGAAGCAAGCCTTCTCCTTTATCATCTCATATCTTCAAATGTAAGGACAATAGTATTTACCAGGACGAGAGTTCAGTCTGAAATAATAATGAAAACGACACAGGATTTACTTTCCGGAAGCCATTCTTCTCTTGTAGACAGAATTACTTCCTACAGAGCAGGTTATGTACCTGAATTCAGAAGAAGAATAGAGAGAAAGCTTATATCAGGAGAAATTCTCGGAGTAGTAAGTACGAGTGCACTGGAAGTCGGAGTAGACGTAGGCTCACTGGATGCCTGTGTTATAGTTGGTTTTCCGGGAAGTATTATGAGTGTATGGCAGGAAGCAGGAAGAGTGGGAAGAAGAACAGGTTCTTCAATAGTAGTAATAATTTCATCCAATTCTCCTCACGATCAATATTATCTTCATAATGGGAATGATTTCTTCAATTCGACTTATGAAACATGTATTATAGATACTGATAATCCTTATATAGCAGACGGACACCTGAGATGTGCATCATATGAACTGCCTCTTTCAGAGAAAGATGAATATTATTTCGGCAGTTCTCTATTACCTTTTATCAGGGCATACAGCGAAAAAAATTATTTATTTTATAAAGACCACAAATTTCACTGGAATATCGATAATTATTACCCTGCAGAGAATTTTCATTTACGGTCTTCTTCAGATGAAAACTATGAAATAGTAAATAATTCTCCCCCATGTAATACACTGGGATACATATATAAAAGAAATGTAAGTTTTTATTTTCACCCTCATGCTATATATATACATCAGGGGGAAACATTCAGGGTTCTGGAAATGGATGAAAGGAAGAAAAAAATCTATGTAGTGGCAGATGAAGTGGGATATTATACAAAACCGCAGATTATAACAGAAGTATCTCCGATTAAAGAAAATTCTTCGGAAGAGATACATACCGGAAAACTCAGGATTAAAGAAACATGTACATCATACAGGCAGATAGAATTGCTTACAGGTATGTATTTAAAAACAATCCCTCTTAATCTGGAAGGATCTGTCATGGAAACGACCGGTTTCTGGTTTACTCTTTCAGACTCCATACAGAAAACTCTGCGAAATGCAGGCCTTGAAATAAGCGGTGGACTTCATGGTACAGGTCATATTATTTCCCTTATTATCCCTGTATTTACTCTATGTGATACAGGCGATATCGGAACTGCGATAAATCCTTTTCACCCCGCAACAGGTAAGCCTACTGTATTCATATATGATAAATACCCTGGAGGTATAGGATATGCATTGAAGGGGGCCGGACTATTTCCCATTATTGTAAGCCAGGCTTTCGACCTGGTAATGAGATGTAAATGTGAAAACGGATGCTTTAAGTGTATTTATTCGTCTGCAAGTCCTTATCCTGAAAATTATCTGAATAAAACTGCCACTCTGTTTATACTAGAAGGATTGAAAAAAAACTTAAAAATGACAGTTAAATAAATGTTTCAAATATATTAATCGTGACGGGTGGCTATGAAACATGACAGGTACGTCATGTTTCACTTTTCACGACTCACGTCTCACGACTCATTGAAACTCTCTTTCCATTTCCTCAATTACTTTCTTTTTACATACGGGACAATAAGTATGGGAGAGTTCAATGCCGGATTTTTTACACACATATGTTTCCAGTGACATCCAGTCACCGCTTCCATGAATTTTACCCGTATCATCTCTTATTTGTTTACATACACTGCAGACAGGCAATATTTTCTCATAGATTTTTATTTTTCTTCTGAGGTCCTGTTTTTCAAGCAGCCCTGCTATCTTAAAATAAATTTCCTCATCTTCACATGGTTTCATGAGATAATCATCGGCGTCAAATCTGAGTGCTTCAATGGCAGATGTTATATCTCCGTAGCCGGTCAGTATGATGACCATAATTTCACTGTCAATTTCTTTTGCTTTCCTGAGAACTTCAAGACCTCCAACCTGTTCCATAACAAGATCGGTAATGACCAGATCAATATGCTGTTTTGCCAAAATGCTAATAGCCTCTTCTCCACTGCCTGCAGTTACAACACTGTAACCCTTGTTCTTTACTGACAAAGCCATAGCTTTTAAGATTAATCTATCGTCATCTACCAGAAGTATAGTGTATTTATTCATGGTAATTCTCCTTTTTACTGCATTGTGGCGGGCAATGTGCTTATTACACTAACAGGTTACAGTTCACCAGTTACCGGTCACTGATAACCGGTAACTGTTAACCGGTCTGTTTTAACGGCAGAGTTATAATAAACTCTGCTCCTCCGTCTATGGCATTCCTTGCCTCTATGGTACCTTTATGTTCTTCAATAATACCATGACATATAGTGAGTCCTACCCCCATACCCATTACTTTTTTCCTTGTATAAAACGGGTCAAAGATATTCTTCAACTCTTCTTCATGTATGCCGGAACCTGTATCCTTGATTCTAATTATAACATATTCTTTTTCAAAATCTGTTTCTATGAATATTTTATTTTTATTCGACGGTACACTCATTGCTTCTATGGCATTATTTATGAGATTTACAAAAACCTGTCCTAATTGCTGGGGTGACGCTATAATAACAGGAACTTTTTCCGATAGATTGAGAGAAATTTTTACACAATTTTTCTTCAGATAACTTTTCAAAAGGGAGATTGTATTTTCTATAATTTTATTTATATCTACGGGCTGTTTTTTCTCCTTGCCGGGACGGTTAAGATCGAGAAGATTCTTCACTGTATCTCTGATACTGGCGAAAGCATCCCTGAGTATCTCAATATTATCTGACAGATAATCATCATCTTTATATTTATGTTTAAGATTACTCAATAAAACTGTTATTGCCTGTAGAGGTGAATTTATTTCATGGGCAATTGAAGCAGCCAGCTGGCCTGTAGCAGCAAGGCGTTCGCTTCTTATCAGTTGATCCGTTGCTTTTGTGAGCTCTGCCGTACGTTCTGCTACAAGATATTCAAGGCGATCTCTATATTTCTTAAGCTCCTCTTCTGCCTGTTTCCTTTCCAGGGCATGGACAAAAATTTCTCCCACCATTTTTAAAAGCCTTATATCTTCTTCCTTCCATATTTTTTCACTTTTTTCCGAATAAAGACCGAAACATCCGGTCTGATTATTGCTGAACCTGAGAGGAATAATAAGTACGGACTTTATACCGGAAGACCGGAGCAATGCTTTATCTATAGCAGTTTCCCCGTCAAAAAACGAAACAGAAGATATATAAAGATGGTCAAACTTCCTGAGTTTTTCGGCATCACTGAATACATGCTCCAGAAAAGTTGTGTTTGCCCCGTGTTTCACCTCATTATTACACCATTCATATATAAGTTCAAGTTTTTTGTAATTCATGGAATAAAGACTTATAAAACATCGATCAACTCCTACAAATTCTCCTATGGACTGGAGGGCACAGATTATTTCCCTGTCAAGTTCGGGGAAAGGAAGATTTATAAAATAACTCGAAATAATTGTTGCCAGTTCTTCCATGGCAAGTCTGTCATGAAGGGCTTCTTCTGCCTGTTTTCTCTCTGTAATATCCTGGACAAGTCCGTCATAAGAAAGGAGTTTACCCAGTTTATCATAATGCAGAACAGGAGTATTTCTTATCCATCTTACAGAACCATCTTTATGTATTATACGATGTTCTACAGGTCTTACATTTCCGCCGGTAAGAATCTGTAAAGCATAATCTTTTACTATTTTCCTGTCTTCTTCAGGTACCATCTGTAACCATAAATAGGGATTAAAATCAAATTCCTCTGTTCTGTAACCGGTAATGGCAATACATGCAGGTCCATGAACTGTATTTACGGGAATATTATTCTGTAAATACACAGTATAGATATAATCTGTAATAGTATCGGTAATATGTCTGTATCTCTCTTCACTTTCACGAAGTGATTTCTCTATATGAATTCTGTTGGCAATTTCATGTTCAAGTTTTTGAATAACAGTTTTAAGTTCACCGGTACGTTTAATTACAAGTTCTTCAAGTTGATCTTTATATTTAGATACTTCAAAATTTTTATTCCAGCCTTTAACAAGGGAATCTGTAAGGCAATAAATTTCTTCTTTATTAAAAGGTTTTCTTATGTAATAAATATTTTGTTTGAGACTTTCTTTCAGCGTCTCAAGAGATGTAGTGGCATAAGCAGTAACAATAATTATAATAACATTACTGTCAATATTCCTTATTTCTCTGGCAGTTTCCAGGCCGTCCATGCCTGGCATATTCATATCAAGTATACAGAGAGGTATTCTGTTCCCCACATTCCATTCACTTTTAAAGCGTTCCAGTAAAGCTATTCCGTTTTCAAAGGTTTCCAGTATAAAATCTTCCTGTAAAACAGAAGTTTTCTTTGTCAATACACTGGTGTACAATTTGAGAATAGTTGTATCATCGTCTGCTATCAGGATTTTCCTGTAATACATATTGCCTCCGGAATGAAATATTTTTCACGACCATGGCTTCATGATGGGCACAGATAAAATCGCAGATAAATCATAACAGACCGGCTACTTCATTATTAAGACGGTCGAAGAAATCTGACATAAACCTGTGTCTCTCAAGGGCAATCCTCTTTCCTTCATCTGTGAGCATGTTATCTTTAATTTTATTTAATTTAAAGTTAAACTCTCTCCAGGCCGTGTCATCTTCAGTATAGGGTAATGTCTTATAGATATCAACATCTTTATTATGTAATTTTGCACCTGTTTCACCGGCAAAAAGAAAAGCCCTTCCTATACCTACTGCACCGGTTGAATCAAGTTTATCTGCGTCAAACAATATCATTCCTTCTCTGGAATCGGGAGTTTTATTGCCTCTGAATCTATGAGTCGAGATACAGTGGACAATTGCTTCTATTTTTTCAGACGGGATATTGTATTTTTTCAGTAATTCTTCTGCCATAGAAGCACCTTTTTCAGCATGACATACAAGTCCCTTTGACCTGGTCTCACAATCCCTTCCTATATCATGAAGTATGGCTGCTATAGACAGAATTTCCATGTCTGCTCCCTCTTTTTTACCTATATGAAGGGCCAGATTATAAACCCTTTCCGTATGAGACCAGTCATGACTGCCTCTGGCAGTCAGGAAAAACTTTTTTGCTTCTTCTTTGATCTGATTGATTAATTCCATGTTAAAAACTCGCTGTTTTTTATCGTGACGCGTGATGCGTAATGCGTGACGCATGGCTTCACCCTTCACTGCTCAGCGAACACTGCTCACCGGTCACCGGTCACTATTTCAAAAACTTAATCTTATACTGGCTGAATATTTCCCCTCCCAGAACGGAAAAAAGTATGGCACCCTGTATTATGCCTGTCATGGAACCGGGTAAATTCATGGACATCTGTATCTGATCCCCTCCTACTAAAAGAGCGCCAAAGAGAAATGCTACGAGAGTCATTCCTGCTGGATTGAGTCTGGCAAGCCATGCAACAATTATGGCAGTATAACCGTAACCGGGAGAAAAACCATGCTGAAGTCTGTGGGTAAGGCCTGATACTTCTGACATACCTGCTATACCTGATATACCGCCTGATAATATCATAACAAGTAGTATATTTTTAATTACATCTATGCCTCCGTAACCGGCAGCCCTTATATTTTCTCCTGTAATCCTTATTTCATAGCCCCATTTACTTTTATTCATGACCAGATATATGATAATTATTGAAACTATGGCAAAGATCAGGCCAATATGTATCCTCTTATACAAAAGAGGCAGACAGGCATTGTCTGAGAACTGAGCTGTAAGAGGAAAACCTTTTCCATCCGGATCTTTCCAAGGTCCATAAACAAGATAATCACAGAAATTTATAGCCACATAATTTAACATAAGGGTAGTTATAATTTCGTTTGCTCCTCCGTAGACCCTGAGAAGTGCCGGTATAAGCCCCCACAGTGCGCCGGAAAGAAAACCTGCCACAAACATAAGGGTAAGAAGAACAGGAGCAGGCATATCGCCCATAGTAAGGGCAATCCATGTAGCTCCTATGGCACCCATATAAAACTGTCCTTCAGCTCCTATATTCCACAGCAACATTCTAAATGCTACTGCCACACCGAGTCCTATAAGAATAAGAGGAATTGCCTTGACCACTGTTTCAGAAAAAGCATATTTACTTCCAAAAGCACCATGAAGCATTTCAGAATAGGCTTCCAGAGGATTTACACCTGCACAGAGAAGAAATATCGCCCCCAGAATAAGGCCTGTCATTATTGAACCGGCAGGGACTGCATAAGAGAGCCATTTCGGTCTGGTTATAAGTTTTTCAAATGTTATTTGCATAATTGTATTTTCATAACCCGTGACGCATGACCCGTAACGGGAGGTTTAATCATTACTGACCTGAGTATAAGCATGTAATAAAAATTTTTATAGATTTATATGAGAATCGTGACGCGTAACGCGTGACGGGTGGAACAAATTCTCATGTTTCGTTGTGACCGAACCGGTCATGGTTGTTACATAACTTTTAGAAACGTTACTGCTATGTCATAATGATATTTTATGTATATTCTACGTTTATAAGAAAAATCCTATTATAGTGTATTTCATAACTTACTATACTTTTGAATATTTATTAAAAACAGTTGTAATTCTTAAACTACTGACCCGGGCATAAGCATGT
>JBEHWO010000152.1:0-14308 GCA_040217695.1 Vulcanimicrobiota bacterium
TTTATTCATCCATGATAAAAATAAATCAATAAGATAAACAATAAAATTTTGAATTTGTAAACAGGAAGGTGAGTAATATGATTATTAAAAATTTTGACGGTTCATTGAGTCTGCAGGGCGGGGCCGGAATTTCGCATGCCAGTTATTTTAATCCATATAATTTTTTCAGTAATACAGATTGTAATGAATTCCGTGATACATTTGTATATACTGATAATACAAAGCCTGTCTGTACCGTAGAAGATAAAGGTTTTATTGAACCCCCTAATTTAAGTGAAGAACATACTTCTTTTATGGGACCTTCGGAGAAAAGAACACTGGCATATAAGGAGCGTACATATCCTGTCGATGGAAACGGGAATATCGTAAGAAATGAATCTCTTTCTCTGATACCTTATTATATAACAGATTTGAGTGAAGAAGGTGAAAAACTTCTGATTGATTATATAAAAGCAAATAACCTGTCTAAAAGTGATGTGAAGGCTATATTAAAAAAGGATGATGACTGGCGGGATATAGAACAAATGGTATGTGAGTATTTTGCCAGAGAAAGAGAAGATGCAAAAAGTTTCTGTCTGAATATGTGGATTGAAAGAGAAAAGTCAGAACAGAACAGATTGAAATCTATCAAGGCTTTTTATGATGAAATGAATAAAACATATGCCGACATATGGACTCACAGAGTAAAGACAAATCAGGATATAAATGATATGATCTACAAGACGTTTTATGGTTAGTTATATTTAGTTTCTTATAGTTACGAATTTTTGGTAAATTTTCCGTATTAAAACCCGAAAGAACTTAAATTTATATGGAAGAAATATTATCCATATTTTTTAGAAATATTTAATTTGTCTGTAAAGTGGAAATTTTTTTCATGCTAAAATATGTTGTTATTTATTGTTACGAATTCCCCGTGCGTTCCGCCTGATCGAAAAACCAAAAATAATAGAAATTTTTAATCATACATCAGAAGGATAAAAACATATGAAATAGAAAAAGAAAACAGAATTATTAAGAAAGGTAATAGTAACAAAAAAGTTACTGAAAAAATTTTATAAACATAATGTCTGAAATATCTATAGAAAAATGCCATGAATACAATCAGGAACATGTAGACAGAACCATAGAAAAAGCCATAGCAAACCTGGGAGGAATTAACAATTTTATAAAAGAAAACAGCAGAGTTCTATTAAAAGTCAATCTTCTCTTCGGCCGCCATCCGGATAAAATGGTCAATACACATCCGTCTGTAGTAGAAGCAGTCGTAAAATTACTTAAAAAACATAAATGCAATGTCTTTATAGGAGACAGCCCTGCAATCGGAAGCTGCAGAGGAGCGTCGAAAAATGCAGGTTATCTTGAACTGGAAAAAAAACTGGATTGTAAAGTAATAAATTTCAATAATTCAGTTCCAATAAAAAATCCTTCTCCGAAAAGTACCTTTAAAAACCTTGAAATAGCCTCCGAAATCTATGATTACGATTATATAATAAATCTTCCTAAAGTTAAAACTCACGGTCAAATGGGACTTACGCTGGGAGTTAAAAATATGTTCGGCTGTATAACAGGAACAAAAAAACTCCACTGGCATCTTAAAGCAGGTATAAATAAAGAATATTTTGCAAAAATGCTGGTAGACGTCTATGAAAATATCAAACCTGTTCTAACGATTACAGATGGTATAACAGGTATGGAAGGGAATGGCCCTCAGTGGGGAAGTCCCAGAAAACTCGGAGTAATACTGGCCTCCGGAGATGCAGTCGCTTCCGACCTGGTAATATCGCGACTGGTAAATTATGATCAGGAAAAATTTTTGACTTTTCGCGCTGCAAGAGAGAAAGGCATCGGAACAACAAATATCAATGATATAAAATTTTTCGGTGAAAATCTTTCATCCCTCGATATTGTAGACTTTAAAAAAGTTCCTCTCTCCAGCCTGGAATTCAGGATACCTTCTTTTATATTCGGCCCCTTGAAAGATATTTTTGCTACAAAACCGTCAATTGACTACGGTAAATGCACGACATGCAAACTCTGTATGGAAATATGTCCCGCCCGTGTTATTACTATTAAAAACAACAAAATCTTTATGGATCACAGAAACTGTATCAGGTGTTTCTGCTGCCAGGAATTATGCAAAGAAGGAGCTATTTCCGTAAAACACAACTGGCTGTCAGATATATTTAAATAATTTTTTATTTTTTATCTCCGCCAGGGGAATACAGATGGAGAATTATGAGGTGTTTTCGTTAAAATATGTATGTAAAAAGATATAGAGACAGAAAAAAAATATATTTGCCGGAAGTTTCACTGTGCCAGATGGAAGGACACAGCTGTGCAGGGTGCTGTATTAATCTTTATGAATATGACGATATTATCGCAGAATTTTTAGCTGTAAATACCAGATCTTTTCAATCTTTTTTTCCCGATCTTAAAACAGTAAATCCTACTTTTTTACAGGAATATCTCACAGAACTTAAAAAAATTAATAATAGAGATCCTGTTTTTTTAATGTATAACTGTTATTTTGCCGGTTTTATCGACAGGGAAGAGAAAAAAACAGGATGTCTTGTTCACCCGTTACGCCTTGACGGAATTGAATTAAGAGATTTATTGTCTGTTAACTGTGTGCCTTATGGTAAATGTTATAGAGATATCCTGTGGCATAATATTTCAGATATAGATAAGAAAAAATTTCTTTCAATGGTAAAAGACTACGACTGGCTTGCTTATTCAAGAAATATATACAAATCTATACCGGACCTGTACGCTCCCGAAATAAAAGAGAATCATTTTTACAATATCGTTGTTAAAGATCATGGGATTCAGGCCGGAAGTAAACTGAAAAAAAATCTGGATCTCATTTCGGAATTTTATTCAATGAAAGAAGAAAGTAAATCTCATGAAGACATGTTATTTAAATACGGCGAATTATATCTGGAGAAGATTTTAAGAGAAATTTCCGGTAAAAATAATATTTTTCTGGCTGTAATAGATATACCGGAAGATTTAACCAGAGACGGCGATGAATATATAAACGGAGAACGTTTATATGTCCTTTTTGCTCAGTCCTCATTAAATACAAATAAAACAATTATGTTAGGAACAGGTTACAATAACAGCAATGAAAAACTGAGCTGCAACGATATGAAAAAGGCGAAAACTGTTTCTTTCTTAATTGAATCTCTGTTAAAATCTGGCAGAAGACCGGATGTAAATTATTTATGGCTTTTTTCAGGAGGAGAAAAAGATATACTACATCCTCTGAAAGGCCCTTTTTATTTTAACGATATACTGAAAAAAGGATTTTGCGCAGAAACTAAAACCATAACTGCAGAAGATATAATTATTTACATGCATTTTGACGGCATCCTGCGTAATAATATTCATTCTGCCATAGATTATCATATTCCATGCTCACAGAGCTATCTCACTGATATTGAAACTTATTACAGAGATTTTATCTACATAAATATCGAAAACTCTCTGGCCGATACGGCAGGTATGAAAGTTATAGACAATTATTTTATAGATCTTTTTGATGCCAGAGATTTAAACGGAATAGATAATATTCTCTGCAATAGCTTAAAAGAAATCCTGAAAGAAAAAACTCCTCTTACCGTTGATAACATAATCGAAAGTTGCAGAGTGATATTTAAAGATGTATTCGGGTTCAGTGAAGAAGAAAAAAATAAATCCATTGAACAGATGAAAGAATATATCATAAAAAAAATATATAATCCTGCCAGGGAAATAGATGTTGTAAAAATCGAAGAAAGACTCGCGGAAAAAGGAATTTTACTTATAAATAAAGATAAAAAGTCACGCTTTATCGTTACAACTCATAACAGGTTCACGGAAGATTTTTTTGAATTACTGGTACATAACGGTTTTACAAGGGATAAAGATCAATACGGAATAAACAAAGGTTTCTATCCCTTTGCCTCTTCCGGTATTCCATGCGTATGTATTTCAGGAAGTGAAGAAAAAGGTGTTCATGGAGATATTAACAGATTCCTGGATACATTGTCAGATTATCTCGGAAAACTTGAATATACTCACGATAGAAATTTTATAAAAATCATTGACCGGTGAGCACAATACAGTCTTTTATTTTCTCTACCAGGTTTTCCCTGTTCTCCGCTGTTACTTCAAACAATACACTGTTATCTGAAGATTTTATTTGATCAAGAAAAGGTGTTTTCATTTTTCTTACAACAATAATAGAAAGACTGGCATGAGAAATCAATTCTAAAACTTCTGTCTGAAATTTTATGGATTGTGACTCAAGATAACCCAGTTCATCTATTATTAATATCTTCCCATGAGACTTAATGGTTTTGACAGAAGAAGCAGCTTTTTCAAAAGCTCCTTCTTCTACGCACATGCCTTCACAGTTACTATGGGCCAGTATTAAATGTTCTTTATCTCCGATAATATTGAATGTAAGAAATCTTTTGTTTTCTCCAGTTTTTTCTATTTTCGTAAAAAAACCTGTTATCTCTTTAGAAGGAAAGGTTTCTATGATAACATTCCATAATTTTTTTATTACCCTGCTTTTCCCGATTCCTCTGTCGCCAGTAATTAAAATTTTTTTCATATTTTTTATATAAATCCTTTAAATTCCTGTCAGAATATATACAGGTTCTTTAAGGAGTGACATGTCTGACAGATATAAACTTTCATATATCTCTTCTGCCGACATATTTCTCTTCCACTGTTCCCAGGAATATATGTTATTAACGTCGGGAAAAGTACCTTTTCTTTGCAATTCTTCCATATCACCTTTTGCTATAATAACTTTGCCTTTTTTATCGAGAATCTCTTTTATTTCTTCCATAGAAGATATTTGAACCACTCTTATATTCAGGTAATAAGAAAAAACAAAAGATTGCTGCCTGAATACTCCTACTGAAGCAGAATCTCCTGATTTTATTAATGGTATTGCGCCGGGAGGAAGATGAGCATAAGAAAAATAAGCGCCTGCACAGATCAACATCAGTGCCAGTAAGGCAAAAATATGTACCGACCTGAAAAGATTTCCTTTTATAAGAAATATAATCATTATAATATCTGAAACAAGTGCTCCTGTAAGAAATATAAGTGCTACAGGAGAAACGGCGAGTCTCATAAGACAGATTATAATAAAGAATAATAATGAAAAAATCACTGCCGTAACATAAAGAGAAATTTTTGTGACGAGCTTCTTTTTTATTTCATACCATAAAAAAGCAATTATGAGAGATAAAGCCGGTAAAGCCGGTATTGTATAATGTTTCAGTTTTGTTTCAGGTATAAGAAATACTGCAGTATTACAGAAAAACCAGAGAAGGGGAACTACACAGGAGGGATTACATAAGTACTTCTTCTTGAATATTGAGGGAACTATGCCTAAAAATAATAAAGACCAGGGAAAGAAAAATTGTAAATAATAAGGCAGCAGATCCAGAAATGTATAGTGAACAGGATCGTGAAATTTTCCGAAATTTTCCCGCAAAATAAAGAAATTATACCAGTTATTCCAGTCGCCGCTCATATATATTCCAATAGGCCACAGGATAATAAAACATATACCGACAAATACTCCCCATAAAGCCCGAACATTGATAAAAATTTTCCATCCCCCAAATATTAATAAAAAAACTACGGCGAAAAAAAATAAAATTACTATTGATACAGGACCTTTTACCAGAGAAGATGCACCGGTAAAAGCAAAAAATAATGCTCCGTAAAAAGGTGATTTTTCCCGGAAAGCCATGTAAAAATAGTAAATTGAAAGAGTCAGAAAAAAAGTAAGAGGCATGTCCATCATACCTATTTTCCCGTAAATAAGATATCCGAAACATGTACAGGTCAGAAGTCCTGAAAGATAAGCCTCCTGTTTACCATATAACTTTTCCGCAAGCTTATACAGAAAAAAAATAGTAAGAACAGATATAAAAGCAATTGAAATCCGTGCAGTAGTTATATTTGTACCGCCGACAGGGAAGAAGAGCATCATTAACCAGTAAGTAAAGGGAGGCTTGAAATACCGTATTTCACCAAACCAGGTTGGAGTCCAGATGTTTTTATTATTATACATTTCTTCTGCCATTCTTATATAAATATATTCATCATCACAGAAGAACTCGCCGGTATTCCAGATATTGGCCAGAAGTAACACTGACGATATAAAAAGAAGAATTATCAGAAATCTGTTTTCTTTTAATTTTTTTATCATAGGAAAAATCGTGACGCGTCACGCCAGGGTTATTGAAAATGAGAACAAAGTAAGTTATAATTACGGCCTTAACTATAAATGTTCTTGCTTTAAAAGTCAATATGACTTTTGCATGATTCAGGAATATAAATCTGTCACGCATGATGCGTCACGAAATACTAATCATTGTTATATTTATCGTTATAAGTAATTACTGACCTGAGCATAAGCATTTAATAAAGGTTTTCCTCCCGTCACGCGTCACGCGTCACGAGAGCATATATGTATTATTTATGCTTACCTCAGTAGAAGGATTTGACTGTATATACAGAGAATATTTTGCAGGTCAAGTTTATTGAGCGAGGTAATTTTATTGGTTCAAAGAGAAAACAGTGCTACAAGAAAAGTCGTCTGTGTAAAATGTATTTACTGTAACAGACAGATACGTCTTACAAGTAAATTCTGTTCTTTTTGCGGTAAATCTGTTACAGGAGGACAGGAGCAAATTGAGAAGAAAATTTTGAAATCAAAAGATATTCCTCCCGGTGACTCTCAAAAAAATACAGATAAAAAATCTGTTTCTCAAAAAACACTTGTTCGCCATCAGACAACCATTCCGTCCCGTATCCCGGAAAAAACGGAAATTAAACATAAAGAGCAGAATATTATACATGACAGTGGTAAAGTAAAATCTCCGCAGGTTCAGACTGTTACCAGGTCGAATAAAAAAATAGAAATAATCCCCGGAGATATGATGAATTGCCCCTACTGTCAGGAGAAAATTTCCATATTTGAAAGAATATGTAATAAATGTTATCGCAGTTTAAAAAAATGTCCTGTCTGTAATAACATTAACAGAGGTATTGCCAGATTCTGCCGCAACTGCCAGAGCCTGTTTCCGTCTGATAAAAATGAATGGCCTACCTTCAGAGGAAATAACTGCAGGACAGGTTTTTGCGAACAATCACTGGATTTTCCTTTTTATTTTCAATGGATGTATCCGAAACTGGATGACAGCCTGGGCCCATTATGGGCTTCTCCTGTTGTGGCAAAAGACAAGGTTTTTGTCTCTTCTAAAGAGAAAAATCTCTATGCTTTCAATCAATTTACGGGAGAACTCATATGGAGACAGCCTACAAAAGGGGCGATTGTATGCACGCCTGCTGCAGATGAAAAAAAAATTTATGTCGGATGTGATGACGGGAAAGTTTTTGCTATAGATGCTGAAAAAGGCGGCATATCATGGTTTTATGAAACAGAAGTAGAGATAGGTGCCTCTATACTGGTCAGTCAGGAAAAGGTCTATGTACCTTTGAAAGAAGGGCGTATTTTAGTACTGAATTCTGCCAGAGGAGGCTCTCTTGCCTGGTGTTTTCCCCATAGAAAAACTTCTCCCATAAAAGAAATTGTATCGTCTCCATCTCTTTATGACAATATATTGATTTTTGCTTCGACAGCTAAAATAGTTTATGCTTTACAGGCAGGTGACGGAAAGGTTTTATGGAAATATCAGACAAAATCACCTGTAGTAGCATCGGGAGCAATACATAACGGTATTCTTTATTTAATTGACAGGGGAGGCCATATGGCAGCTCTGGACATAAAATCAGGTCACGACAGATGGGCAGGAATTATAGAAATACCAGGACCTTTTACCGCATCTCCTTCCGTAAAAGAAGATATTGTCGTAGTGGCAAGCCAGAGAGGAATTGTATATGGTCTGGATGCACGTACAGGAGGAATTAAATGGGAAACCTCTTTTAACAGTAATTCCAGCCAGTTTGAGTCTATAAACAGCTCTCCTGTTATGACAAAAGATAAAGTTATTGTTGGCACGGACGGTGGTTCTCTTTATATACTTGAACAGAGTGACGGAAGAAATATATGGCAGTTTCGAGCCAGCAGCTGGATATGGTCCTCTCCTGCCGTGTCACATGGTTATGTGTATATTACCTCCAATGACGGACATGTTTACAGTTTTTCTTCCAGAAAACCCGAAAGTAGTCCGGGACTTATAAAAATGTTATAATAAACAGATATTATAAATAGTTGGTGATGTTATGAATAAATTTTTTATTATATTATTTATCCTGTGTTTAATCGCTGTTCCTGCTTTGTCTCAAATTGATTTCGGTAATGAACCTATGGATGTAGTTATTACTATAGATACTTCTAAAAGTGTTCGTAATCTTTCTACAATAAAAAAAGCCATTCAGGCATGGATGAAAAATGTCTTGAAACCTGGAGATAGAGTATGTATTATAAAATTTGCCAATAAGCCGCAAAAATCATCTTCTTTTACAGTTACCGAAAACAATCTGACTGATATATTAAAGCATTTTCCCGATGCTCCTTCACCTGATGGCGATTATACTGATCTTGCATCGGCTATTATGGAAAGTTTACTCCAGCTTACAGATTACTATTATGATGAGCCTGATAAAAGAAAACAAATTCTTCTTATGGTGAGCGATTTCATACCGGATCCACCTCAGGAAAGCCCCTATTTTGACCGGAATGATACTCCCTATCTTACCTATAAAGAAGCAGAAAAAAAATGCCTCCAGGGATATGAACCTTTTCAGCTCATGAGTGTTAAGATTAAAGCTTTTGCATTGAAAGCACCTTTAGATAGCATGGGTGATGAGCTTGATGAGTGGTGGATAAAATTCCTCTCATCACTGTCACATAAAAAACCACAGAATACTCCATTGACCGTACAGACCCCTGAACCCAGGGAAGATCAACAATTACTGGAAGAATTGAAAAAATTATATGAAAAAGAAAATTCCACCGTGAAAGTAGATATTAAACCTTTAGATAATAATACTGACTGGGGCAGGATGCCTCTGAAAGGTGCTACTGTAAAAAAAGATTTTAAACTTGTAAATAACTATAAATATACGGTAATTAAAGATATATCCCTTGATGTGTCACTGGAAGATTTTTCAGGACCAGGTGAAATAAAATTTATAAATAAATCTGCCGCCGGCAGTCATATGACAATAGAAAAATTATCTCCCGGAGGCAGTTTACCTATATCAATAGAAATTAATTTTCCCGGGGCTGGTCATTTCATTACTGCTTCCGAGGCGGACGGGAAACTTACATTTACCCTGAACGGTGTAAAGAGTCCGGTAGAGACGTATAAAGGGAATTCTATAAAAACAGAGGCGATAAAAGATGATCTGAAATATAAAAAAAATTTTACTTTCCATTTAGTTTATGAACGATCAATGGCTCCTGTTTATCTTGCTGCTATCATTGCCATTGTTTTTATTATAATTCTTCTTTCTGTTCTTATTGCCAGGCTGGCCGGTTCCGTTAAACCAATCAATGTATCTCTTAAAATGGAAGGTATGCCACCTGTAATACATACATATGAACTGACTCATAGAGGTTCTATAGATATAACAGGAGGAACTTTTTCCACACCCGATCAATTTGAATTGCCAAATGTGGATGGTACAGCTGCCGTTATACAGAGAAAAAGAAACCGCTTCTTCCTTGTTCCTGACAAAGCTTCAATCATAAATGATACGGGAGATGCCCTTGACGGACAGAAAGAAATAAAATTCGGAGAACATTTTACTATCCGTATGGAAAATATAAGCGGTACCAATACAGATTTTTCTTTTGAATTTCAGAAAGCAGGCACAGAAGATATATCTGACGGATTGGACAGTATTCTGGATGAAGATAATACGATTGCAGGAAAGCTGGATACAGGAGATTTGTTGTAGTGAAAAATTTGATTTTTCACATTTTCGAATAGACTCTTAGTAAGGTAAAATTAATGTAAAAATCGTACCTTCGGATTTCACGCTTGTAACACTTATTGTACCTTTATGGGCTTCAACGATCCATTTTACTATGGCAAGACCGAGGCCGCTCCCTCCTATTTCCCTTGTTCTTGACCTGTCTACCCTGTAAAATCTTTCAAATATATGAGGTATATCTTCGGAAGGTATTCCGATGCCTGTGTCTGAAATTTTTATCTCTGCATAATTTTCTTTTTTACAGACTATAAGGCTGACCTTACCATATTCATTATTATATTTTATTCCGTTATCGAGAAGGTTTAATAAAACCTGTTTGATTTTATCGGCATCTCCTTTTATTTTTATATCACTGTCCATATGAGTTTCTATTTGAATTTTTTTCTCTCTCGCCAGAAATTCTATCTGTTTTATTGTGTCTTCACAGATTGTATTCAGTTGTATTTCTTCAATATTTAACAGTGTTTTACCATCATCGGCTTTCGCCAGAAAAAGAAGATCTTTTACTATATTGGTAAGTCTGTCTACTTCTTCCATATTGCTTTCTAACACTTCTTTATATTCTTCAGGACTTCTGGTTTTTTTCAGGGCTATTTCTATTTCCCCTTTGAGTACTGTAAGAGGAGTTCTCAGTTCATGTGATGCATCTGCAGTAAAACGTTTCTGGGCAGAAAATGCATTTTCCAGCCTGTCAAACATTTGATTCAGTGTTATTTGCAGTTTCCCTATCTCATCTCCGGAATTATTTATATGAAGCCTCTGGGCAAGATTTTCAGCATTAATTTTTTTTGCCGTAATGTTTATCTCTTCAATCGGTTTCAGAACACGCCCTGCCATAATGAAACCTCCGAGAAGGGCAAGGAGCAGAGTGGCAGGTACTGTAACCATTAGGCCAAGAGAAAACTTTTCAAGCGATGCCTGTACTTCGTTTAATAATGTGCCGGCCTGAATGATATATATGACATTTCCCTGCCAGTCTTTTACAGGATATGTCAGAAATCTGATTGTTATATTTTGATCCAGGCGAATGGTCTGAAAAAATAAATTGCCCTTTAACGCTTCATCAAGTAAATCTTTTCTGAGATAAATTGTTTTTTCCCCGAGGTTACTGGATTTTTTTACTATATTTCCCTTCAGATCGACTATTTGAATAAATTGACCGTAAATTCTGGCCTGATCAATGAAAGGATAAAGTGTATCAGGATAATTAATACCTATTCGATCAATATTCAAATAACCTGATTCGGTAAAATTAAAACGTACTATAAGATCAGGTTTTTGAATATTTATGAGGCTGGCTACAGCTTCTGCCCGTGACTGAAGAGAACCATCTATACGGCTGTAAAGATTATATCGGTAACTGAAATAAAGTAGAAGACTGAAGGTAGCCAGGATTAAAGCTAAAACTATAAAATACCACAGAATAAGTTTAAATTTTATGGATTTAAACATTTTATAGAGCAGACCTCTGTTTTATATGGCGTAGCCCGAAACATATACTGTATTTTACTCCCTGATAACATAGCCTACACCTCTGATTGTATGGATTAATTTCTTTTCAAACCCTCTATCTATTTTCTGCCTGAGATAGTTTACATAAACATCTATTACATTGGTCATTGGATCAAACTGATAGTCCCATACATGTTCTGCTATCATAGTTCTGCTTAAAACTCTGCCGGGATTCCTGATAAAATATTCTAAAAGAGCATACTCTTTATTGGTAAGTTCTACAGGTTTGTTACCTCTTGTTACTGTACGGGTTACTGCATCTATTACCAGATCACCTAACTGTAATCTGTTATCGGCTTTTTCCTGTTTTCGTCGCATAATAGCTCTTATTCTGGCCATAAGCTCTGAAAAAGCAAAAGGTTTTGTCATGTAATCATCTGCACCAAGATCCAGACCATGAACCTTACTTTCAATTTCATCTCTGGCTGTCAACATAATTACCGGTGTGGCAACACCTTTATTACGCAGGGTTTTTAATACTTCAAATCCGTCTTTTTTGGGTAACATAATATCAAGTATTATCAGGTCATAATCATTTACTTCGGCAAGAAATAATCCTTCTTCTCCGTCATATGCCACATCTACGGCATAAGATTCCTCTGTGAGGCCTTTACTTATAAAACGGGCTACTTTTTTTTCATCTTCGATTAATAATACTCTCATAACTTTTATATCATTCATCAGATTATCCGGTCTGAATTTTCTCTAACAAAGACCGGTGAAATCGAATTATTTCATTTTTGACACAAGTAATGTTTTTGTAGTTTTTATACCATCAATTTTTCTTAATTCATCAAAAATGAATTCATCCAGTTCATCAAGAGAAGGGGCTTCTACCTTCAGAAGTGTATCAAATTCTCCATAAATCCAGGCAGCTTCCACTACATTGGGCAGTGCTGTTAATTCGTTCCATACAATTTTGTCCTGTTCGGAAGAAACCTGTAATAAAATATAAGCAGTTACCATTATATCATTCCTTATTCTGTTTTTTTATTTCTTTAAAGGCCAGTGATGAAGCATTCAGTGCTTTTTCTAAAAGTTCTTCTCTGTGGGCAACAGAAATAAACATTGCTTCATATTGAGACGGCGGTAAATATATTCCTTCTTCAAGCATTTTCCAGAAAAATAAAGCATATCTGCCTTCTGATGCAGTTTTCGCACTGCTGTAATCAAAGACAGGCCTGTCCGTGAAGAAAGGTGTCAACATAGAACCGATCTGATTGATCGTTATATCCACACCTTCTGCTTCTGCTATTTTTTTTAATTCCAGGGAAAATTTTTCAGTCTTTTCCTCTATTTCTCTGTATAATCCGTCTTTTTCAAGTTCAATCAGCATATTTATTGTTGCAAGTCCTGCTGCCACTGCCAGAGGATTACCTGAAAGAGTACCTGCCTGATATACCCCCCCCACAGGAGATACACATTCCATTATCTCTTTCTTCCCGCCATATGCTCCTACAGGGAGTCCTCCACCTATTATTTTACCGAGACATGTCAGATCCGGTTTAATATTAAACTTTTCCTGAGCTCCTCCGGGGGCCAACCTGAAACCTGAAATAACTTCATCAAATATCAGCAGAATATTATATTTTTCAGTTATATCTCTTATTGCTTTCAGATAGCCTTCCCGCGGCATTATTACTCCCATATTACCGGGAACAGGCTCTATAATTACTGCTGCTATATCCTGAGATTGTTCTTTTATTACTTTCTCGAATATGCCAATATCATTAAAAGGTAATACTATCGTGTCATGTGCCGTGCCTTTCTGTATACCCTGGCTGGTAGGAACACCGAAGGTCATACTCCCGGAACCGGCTTTTACAAGAAGTGAGTCTACATGACCATGATAACAACCTTCGAATTTTACAATTTTATCTTTACCTGTATAACCTCTGGCCAGTCTTATGGCACTCATAGTAGCTTCTGTGCCGGAACTGACCAGTCTTATCATATCTATAGAGGGAAAAATCTCTATTATCTTTTCTGCAAGATCTATTTCCTGTCTGGTCGGAGCACCAAAGGTTGTTCCTTCTTCAAGTTTTAATTTTATCTCTTCTATTATTTTATTATGAGCATGACCCAGAAGTAATGGCCCCCAGGAACATACAAAATCTATATATTCATTTCCATCTACATCATATATTTGTGCCCCTTTTGCTTTTGATATGAACAGAGGTACACCTCCGACCGCACGAAAAGCTCTTACCGGGCTATTTACTCCTCCGGGGATAATATTAATTGCTTTTTTAAATAACTCTTCTGATGTTTTTAAATTCATAAAATAATACCTCTAATTACTCAGATAGTTAAAACAGTATTTACACATTTTATTTTTTACAGGATTTTTTCTCTGACACAGAGGACAAATAACTACTTTTTCCTCTTCTTTTTTCTCTTTTATTTCTTCTTTCTTTACCTCTATAATTTTTTTTGTTTCTACTGATTCCAAAATTTCTTCTTTATATTCTACCGGTTCACTGCTTAAATCTTTTGATATTTCTCCTATACATTCCTTTATAATTTCTTCAGGTTTTTCCGACTTTTCCCCGGAGATATTTTCTTCTACTATTAATTCTACCTGTTTTTCTTCTATATAGTTGAAACAATAGCTGCATATTCTATTTTTACCAGGATTTTTTCTCTGACATAAAGAACAAATAACTACTTTTTCAACCTTTTTCTCCTGTTCGACTGGTTTAATTTCTATTTTATTTTCTTTGATCTTTTTTCTTTCTTCTTCCTCTTCTTCTTCGTATTCTTCCTCTTCTTCTTCGTATTCTTCCTCTTCTTCTTCGTATTCTTCCTCTTCTTC
>JBEHWO010000153.1:0-14105 GCA_040217695.1 Vulcanimicrobiota bacterium
TATGTTCAGAAGTCAACCTGTAACCTTCCGGAGAGATCAGGACAGGTTTTACCGGCCCTCCTCTTCCCATTGTGATAAATACGGGTCTGTATTTATCCATCAGTTTTGCCATAGTATTTATAACAGATGTTTTTCCTACCCTTTTCCCTGTACCAAGGAAACCAAGAGTAGTAATATCTGTTCTGTGAAGGATGAAATCTCTCAATAATGGCATATTACGTTCTCCTGTAAAGGTAAAATCCAGACCTTCATAGGTAGCACCCGATGATGTTATGACAGGGGCAAATTCATTTCTGATAGATGTTAAAACAGTGGGTGCACCTGTAAGATCATAAACCTTCTCAGGTTTAAATTCAGCGAGGCCTTTTTTTATTCTTTCTATGGAATTTAATGTACTATCATATATTACAGGTACAGAAAGTTTTTTCAGTTCCTCCGGTTCTCCTATTTTTTCTATGGAGCCGAGTATTACCGCTCCTGTTACATTCCCTATTTCTTCCATGGCATATTTTATTGCGCTGTTATTTGTATGAAGATATGTGGAACCTTCTAAAAGAAGCATTGTTTGTTCTTTATTCATATAGCGACTCCTTTACTACTCACGACTCACTACTCACTTAAATTCTAATAAGTTATGAGATACACTATAATTACTTTCATAAAATTATATTTTAACTCATTTATGATTTTTTTCCAAGAAATTTTAAAAAAATCAATGCCTTGACAATATAAACCATTAATGTTATATTAAAGTTTAAACATTTTCCCCAAGTATGCGTTTTTGCTTTCTAAGGAGGGTAATTTTACTGTGATAACCAATGTAGATTCTCTTGGTATCGTGACTTCTGTTAACGAGCCTAAATATGGCAAATTTTCTTTTCAACCTCTTGATGATCGTATAGCCGTAATTGTTGGTAATTCATTGAGAAGGGTTCTTTTATCTTCATTGCCCGGAGCATCTGTCTATTATATAAAGATAGACGGTGTTCTTCATGAATTTTCTACTATACCCGGTGTTGTAGAAGATGTTACCCAGATTGCTCTGAACTTTAAAAAATTACGTTTTAGAGTTTTTTCGGACAGAAATAAGGTTTTATATCTTTCTGCAAAAGGTATTGGCCAGGTTACTGCAGCAGATATTCAGTCTGACAGTGAAATAGAGATACTTAATCCGTCTTTGCATATAGCTACTCTGTCGGAAAAAGATGCCACCCTTTCTATGGAGGTTGGTGTTACGACAGGTACAAGGTATATATGTGCAGATAAATATAATGATCTGGAAGGCCAGATGAATGTTATTCCGATAGATTCTTATTTTTCACCGGTAGAGAAGGTCTGTTATAATATCCAGAAGCCGGAAGGTGACGGTTCTGCCTGTTCGGTTCTTGTTATGGAACTCTGGACCGATGGCAGTCTTATGCCGAATGAAGCTTTAAGCAGAGGAGCTAAAATTCTCAGTGATTATCTGAATCATTTTGTAGGACTTAAAGCAGGACTTGAAAAGGTTCAGAAATCTGACAGTGTCCAGATTCAGGGAACTATACCTCCTCTGGATATGAAGGTAGAAGATTTGAACCTTTCCGTAAGAGCACTGAATTGTTTGAAGAGAGCAGGAGTGGAAAATCTCGGAGAATTGATTCTGGAAAAAGAATCAGAACTTATGAGTATCAGGAATTTTGGCAGAAAATCTATGACAGAAGTAATAGATAAATTAAAAGAATTTGGCCTGAACCTCAAGCCTGAAGAAGAGTAATTGAATAAAGAATAATTTTTCCGCAGGGGCAGAATATATTTCTGCCCCTGTTTCTGCCTGCTGAAATAATCTTCCCGTCACGGATCACAAAATTATGTTAGATTTATTTTTAAACATATGGTATTATTTTTTAGGTTATGCAGCATGTCACCAGATACCTGAGAGAACTGTTTTTTTTGGTTCCATGCCTATGTTTGTCTGCTGTCGTTGTGCCGGTATATATGCAGGTTATGCAATGTCCTGTTTGTTTATTTATCTTACAGGAAAAAATAAAGCCCTGTATTTTCCTGCAAAACATATTTTAATTACCGGAGTTATCATCTCATCTCTTATGTTTATAGATGTTGGTACTGTTATGGCAGGTTTAAGGCACGGGGCAAATAATATTAGATTATTTACAGGTCTTATGGCAGGCATGTCTTTACCATTTGTAGTATTTCCTGCCATTAACAGATTATTATCTTATAATTCGGGAGAAAAGAAGAATATTATAGATGGGATAAAACCTCTCGTCTGTCTTATTCTGGTAAATCTGGTGATGTTTTTTCTCATTATATCAGGTAGAGATTTTTTATTCTGGCCTTTCTTTTTATTAACAGGTGCCGGTTTTATACTTATTTACCTTAACCTTAACTCCATATTAATATTATTTTTTCTGAGATTAACAGGTCATTATACAGAGGCCATGTTAAAGATTACGGTTGTATCTTTTATATTATCTTTTTTTGAAATTTTACCTGTATACTGTTTGTATAAATTCCTGGGTATAAAAAATTAGCTTAAATCAGAGGGAACATAAAATTCACTTACCGGAAAAGGAATCCTACTTTTAAGAGAGAATATCATTACTGAGGTACTTACATATATGCTCTCGTAACTAGTAACGCGTGACGGGAAAAACTTTTATTACATGCTTATGCTCAGGCCCGTAAAAGTAAGTTTTATTATAAAAAGAGGAGTGACTGTTAAATAATATGGGAAAGAAGAAAATTGAAATAATGTCTGAAGATAATATGACAGAAAAGCATATGTCAGAGGAAGATAATCCAAAAACAGGGGATAAGGTGGCAGAAGAAAATGGAACATCTGATACGTCTGTCAATGAACCCCATCTTTCAATTGAAGAAGAACTCAGAAAAGAACTGGAGGAAACAAAAGCCCGGGCTAACCAGAACTGGGAAAGTTTTCTCCGTGCCAGAGCCGATTATGAGAATTTCAAGAAGAGAGCGGAACAGCAGATAAGCGCCGGTACCATTACGGGAAAAAGAATTATTATAGACAGAGTTCTGGAAGTTCTTGATAACTTTGAAAGAGCTCTTAATATTGATGAAAGTAAAGCAGATGTTAAAAATATTCTTATCGGTGTGAGAATGATATACAAACAGTTAAAGGGATTACTTGAAGATGAAGGTGTAAAAGAAATCCCTACTGTAGGCAATATATTTGATCCGAAGTTTCATGAAGCAGTAGCAACTGTAACATCTGACAAACATAAGGATGAAGAAATAGTAGAAGAATGCCTGAAGGGGTATACCTTTAAAGATAGTGTTCTGAGACCTGCTCATGTCAAAGTCGCAAGGGTGCCTGCCGATTTGTTACCCGGAGATATAAATATTTAAGGGTGTAAAGCGTAACGTTTGAACGTTACGCTTTATCTCTTTACTTGCCTGATTTTTCTTTCATATCTTTTGCCTGCTGTTGAATTCTCTTTGCCAGCATTTGAACCTGATAGAGCTTTTCTCCTCCTCTTATTGCCTGAAGGATACCGTTCTGCAGGTGAGTAGCATCTTCATCTTTCAGATATAATCTCATTTCTGCAGTGCCTTCTTTAGATTCTTTTATGCCTATTTCAAAAATCTGCCTGGTCTGCTCCATTATCTGCCTTTCTCTTTCATCTGTTAGGTCAGGCAATTTTTCCTTTTTTAATGTTTCCTCACTCTGTCTTAATAGCCCGTCAAGCCAGTCAAGAGTTGATATAAACTCTTCTTCTGAAATCCTTTTTTGCATAAAAGCTACGGCACTGTCATAAATCTTTTTTACATTAGGTGTCATCATAGGAGTAACCATATCTTTTGCTTCTCCTACGTCTATTCTTACAGTAGGTTCTTCTGCCGGTTTTTCTTCTATCGGTTTAATATCAGGTATTGGTATATGACATTTCGGACATATTTTAATGTCAGGCTGGGCTTTTAATCCACATTTAAAACAGATTTTTTCTTTTGGTACTATATCTTTTTCTGCTTCTTTATCAGCCTCTTCTACTGCTGACACAAGTATATTATAAGAACTGCTCAGTTCTTCTGCCGCCTGTCTTACCAGTTCTGTGCCTTCGAATATATGTTCTGCGTCATTATCTTCAAAATACATTTCTATTTCTTCAAAACCATCTTCCATTAAATCGAGAGCTTCCATTATTAGCGGCGCTTCTTCTTCTGCTTCCTTTGTATCATAGGCTTCATCCATAACTTCCTGAATATTTTCACGGGCACTCTGATGAAAGGTTTTGCAGAAATTCAGTCTTTGTTTCAGATTTTCCTGTGAATAAATTCCATCTGCCACTCCTCTGCCTATTCTGATTAGTTCACTTATCATAGGAGAATCCGAAAATATCTGTATTTTTTCTTCATCTTTTTTTAATACATCGGCAGATTCAAAGAGAGAGTTAGTTTCTTCTATTAATTCTTCTATACCTCTTTCCAGATGCTGTAAATTTCCGTCTTCCAGATAGAACTTAAGTTCATCCAGAGATTCTTTGAATCGTGCAAGTCCTTCTTCGATCATAGGTAATCTTTCATTGGCCACATCTGTCCTGGGTTGAGTCTTTGACAGAAAATCAACTGTATCTGACATGTTTTTATGTAACTGGTAAAGAATACCCAGTTGTTCCTGAAGGACTTCAGGTTTTACTTTTCCCTGTTTCAGGGCCTGGGCAGTACGTATGAGATTATTTACGTCAGGTGATCTGGTTAGATTTTCTTCTTTCCCTGCTTCTTGAAATTTTTTCGCTATGTCTTTTGGAAGCTTTTTATATTCCATAATTTATAATCCCTCTTTCAATCAAAGTTAAAATACCAGTTTTTTTATTTCGGAAAAATTAGTAAAAATCCTTCTTTAAAATATTTCATGTTTCCATAGTTTTAGAAAAATTTTCAAAAAGTTTTTTTGCTTATTCATCTATTTCTTTTTTTATTTCAGCACATGTCATTACTATATGTTCCGGTTTGCCTGTAATATAAACACTTACTATCTGTTTTACAGGCATGGCGCCCGTATTTTTTTGATATATATCTAACAGTTGCCATCTTTTTTTCAAAAATGTATTTACTTCTGTCAGATCTGATGTTTCATATTTAAACAACTCGCCCGCAGGGCGTTAAGTTCTTTTGAAGAGAAATCAGTTTTTCTATTAACATGGTAATTTCAGGAAATTCTTCCGTATGTTTTACAGTGTCAAATAAAAGGTTCAGAGCGGGATCTATATAATTTAAAAAATCCTTCTTACCTTTTACAATACCGAGAAATCCGTAAGCTCCCAGTGCCTGCATTAGTCTCTGCATGGAAGTTTTGTAGAATATATCTGTAAAATGTTTTTTATCATGAACAGGTTTTTCTTCACAGTAATAATCCAGCAATTCTTTTTGTAATGTCTTTTCCAGAGATACATAGGGATCATAGAGGAGTGACGCAAGATCATACTGACATACACCGAGTCTTGCCGACTGAAAATCCAGGAAATAAAGACTGTACTCTTTTATATAGATATTCTGTGACTGGAAATCCCTGTGAACAATAACGGTTTCTTCTTTAGAAAGTGTTTCTGCAAGACAGTTAAATTCCTCTATTAAATGAACGGAATCCTTTATATGTAAGTGAAAAAATTTATCCACACAGCTTTCCAGAAAATAATCTGTTTCCCACCGGTAGTAATCATGGTCAAATATTCTGTCTGTTATCGATTTACAGTTCACAGGGTTTATTTTCTGTAATTTTAGAAGCCAGTGAATTATATGTTCATAGAGCTTTATTATATCCTCTTTTTTTTCTCGTAATTCCAGAACTTTTCTCTGTAATGATACGGTTCCTCCGTCTTCAAACAATATGAGCCCGTTTTCTCTGTCATAATTATATATTTCCGGTACGGGAATATGATGTTTTTTCAAAAAAAGCCCTGTTTCAATATGTTCGTCCAGTTCTTTTTGTGAATAACACAGTACCGTATCTTTACCGTCCCCTTTAACTCTGAAATACTGTCTCGGCGAACCGCCTCCGTGTATTTCTTCTATTGATATATGATCTGTTTTATATAATTCACCGAGTAATTTTAAATAAGTTTTTGGAATATTAAGCAAATTTTTACCTCCATGTGCTACAGGTTTATAATTGAATCTTTTGTTACAATTGCATTTTCTATATGATGACTTCCTGAAATTTCCACATTGTCCCATATGATGGAATTTTTTATCTTTACTTTTCCTGAAATTTTAACATTTTTACCTGTAACGGAAAATCCTTCCAGTGTTACGTCATTACCTGTATATGAAGAACTATGGCATATATGATTACCTGTTATATTTTCTACTCTATAAAGTTTATTTTCTAAAATATCCCTGTGGGTTTCCCAGTAGGATTGAACTGTTCCTATGTCACGCCAGTAGTAAGGCTTATCCGGTATATATCCCATAACACGGCCCGGTTCTTTTTGTATTATGTCGAGTATGGCAGGATTTATTTCAAAATAATCTTCTCTGTCAGGAAGCCTGTATAAAAATTCATTACTGTATACTGTTATGGCAGATCCTGCCAGGTTTCTTACCGACATGTCTTCTTTCCTTCCCAGATTATTTGCTATATCAACTACAGTTCCGTCTTTCAGTATACTTACATGGTTTATAGGTTTGCAGTCTACCAGTATGAATGTGACAATATTATTATGTTCCTTATGAAATTTTATGGCATCATGGAGATTTATGGTGCTGAGTATATCACCTGTATGTACGATAAATATTTCATCATTTTTAAGAAAATTTTTAAATCTTACAGTTCCTCCGCCTGTACCCAGAATATTTTCTTCTTCAGTAATAAACAGATTTATATGGTGAATGTTTTTCAGATATGGTACAAGTAATTCTCTTAAATAATGAGTATTTATGCCTATATCTGAAATACCCCATGATGATAAATATTTAAATATCAAATCAATCATAGGGATATTTACCACAGGGAAGAGAGGTTTGGGTAACATATTACTCAGCGGTCTTAACCTTGTTCCAAAACCTGCTGCCCATACAAGTGCTTTCATACAGATGCCACCTCAATATAACATATAGGGAAGAGATCTGCCGTGAAATATTTTTTCATCTTCCTCCCATGAATTGACAATATTTTCTAACCTTTCTCCTCTGTCAATGTTTTTTCTCAATTCTTCACTTCCTGAAAGTATATCGAAAGGCAGTTTTTCATATTCATATTCATAGGGAGGGTTTCTCCAGAGATTTTCATGTTCATATCTTTTACGAATGGCCAGTAGAATAGCTACAAAGGTTTTTACCGGCTCAAAGGTATTTCTCTCTGTTATATGAAGCTGTATACCGCCGCAGATTTTCCCGGCATGTTTCTGGAAGGCAGGTTCGAAATAGAGGGGACGAAAATATACGCCCTTCAGGTTAAATTCTTTCATATCTTTTGCCAGTATAAAAGGATCTATATAAGGTGCTCCTATAATCTCAAAAGGCCTGGTCGTTCCTCTTCCTTCCGAGAGTAATGTACCTTCTATGAGGCATCCTCCCGGATAGACTGTTGCTGTATCAAGTGCGGGCATATTGGGTGACGGCATAACCCAGGGAAGACCTGTCTCATCATGCCACATATGTCTTGCCCAGTTTTTTACAGGTATTACTTCTAATTCTGAAGTTAAATTCAGCTCTCTGTGAAGCATTTTTAAAGCTTCTCCTGTAGTAAGGCCATGTCTTATGATTAAAGGATGAAGTCCTACAAAAGACAGAAAATTTTCATTTATACATGGGCCTTCTATTTTATCGCCCCTGATCGGATTTGGTCTGTCCGGTACAATAATTTTCACAGGTTTTTTTTCGACGGCTTTCAACATAAGAAGAGCAGTCCAGAGAAACGTATAATATCTGGAGCCTACGTCAGGAAGATCTATTACCATTATATCTATGTCAGAGAGCATACTTTCTTTCGGCTGTCTCACTTCTCCGTAGAGGCTGTATACAGGGCATTTGTAGTAGGGATGGATAAATCCTTCCCATTCAATCATGTTATCCTGCGTATTACCGTAAAGACCATGCTGGGGGCCGAAAAGAGCGCTTATTGTTGTGTCTTTTTCTTCAAATATCAAATCTATTATATGATTGAGACTTCTGTCTACAGATGCAGGATTTATAAGAAGCCCCACTCTGTAACCCTTCAGTCTTGAGAAATTACTTTCTTTTAAAACATCGAGACCCGTTCTGGTATTCATTTTTTTATATATCACCTCTTAATTATCGTGATGCGTTATAATCGTGATGCGTTACGCGTCACGGGTGGTTCGTAATGCGTGATGCGTAATGCGTTATTTGTCACGCGTGACGGGTATTTAATTCCAGGGCGTTTAGCTAAACGCCCCTACATCACTTTTCACTTTTCACGACTCACACTTTCACAATTCAAACGCAAAGAGTCCGTTTTCTTCAGATGCAATAAACAGCATGCCGTCTGCTACTGCAGGGGAAGAACTTATTTTTCCGCCTATTTCTTTTTTGGTTACATGTAAAGTATTAACATCGAGTGTATATATAGAACCACCGGAGTTGCCGATATAAAGTATGCCGTTGGCTATGGCAGGAGACGATATTATTTCTCCGTTTGTTTCATATTCACATATTTTATCTCCTGTTATGGCATCAAAGGCATATATTTTTTTGTCTTCAGAACCTGTAAAAATTTTATTATATGCTACGGCAGGTGAAGAAACTACTTTACCTGCCGTTTCAAATTCCCATACAGTTTCTCCTGTCTCTGCCTGTAAAGCCAGAACTTTATGGTCAATAGTTCCGAAGTAGAGTATATTTTCAAAATATGCAGGTGAAGATTCAACAGGGCCTGTATGCTTTTCCCATAACAATTTTCCTTCAAGATCTACTGCATAAAATTCTCCTTCTGTTGTACCGAAATATACACTTTTGTCATTTATTGCAGGCGATGAGATAATGGTTTTACCCGATTCAAAGCTCCATTTTACTTCACCTGTTTCTATGGACAGGCAATATAAGATTCCGTTGTCTGACCCGATGTAGAGCATGTCTTTTAATAATACCGGTGAAGAATTAAGTTTGCTCTTTGTTTCAAAGAGCCATTTTACACATAGACTTTCTTTTTCCAGTGCATAGATAAAACCGCCGTTAGAAGCAAGATATATATTTTTTAATTCAATTACCGGGGTGGCTTTTATTTCTCCGTTGGTATTGAAATTCCACAGTTCTTTCCCATTTTCTATATGGAGAGCATAAAGCCTTGTATCTTCTGAACCTATATATACCATTCTGTCCGATACCAGAGGAGAAGAACTTATCTTTCCATGAGGTTTAAAGACCCATTTCTGCCTGAGTCTGTTTTCAGTTTTTTTATCGGTTTTTTCAACGGGATTGTAGCTGCATCGAGAAATATCTTTTTTAAACATCACCCAGATTTTAGAGTCTGCAGTATACTTTATTTCTTCCAGATAATCTTTACTGGAAATAGACAGAGCTTTTTCTGTGATTTTACTGACTTCCTGATATTCGTTCATCAATAACTTTGTTTTTGCAAGTTTTGCATAGAAAATAATATTTGTCGGATCAAGATTTACGGCATCCTGGTAAGCATCGGCAGCTTCTCTGTAGTTTTCTAACTGTTCGAGAACATTACCATATTTGAAAAATATCATTCCGTTTTTAGGATTAATCTCCAGTGCTTTGAAGTATAATTCAATGGCTTCTTCATATCTATCTGTTCTTGCATAAATATCTCCGAGCAGTATATGATAATCTTCTGTCTGTACGCCATAAATTGAATTGCTGAGGATTAAATCTATTTCCTGTTTATTGAATATGAGTTTTTCTTTTTTACTGATTGGCGAATTTTTTAAGATGTCCGTCAAATTTTCCCTGATAAATTTTTTGTTCAATAATGTTTCTATGACTTTTAATTTTCTGGATGTAAACTTGTGTTTTAAATTTTTTATAGCCTCCCGGGGTATTTCGTATACATCTGTATAAGTAAGAGCTTTTTTTATGTGTTCTTCACCTTCATTCCAGTCTTCTCTTGAAAAGGCACTTTTTGCTACTCCGTAATGGCTTTCTGCAAGTTCAAGTTTTACATCCAGATTTTCTGTGTCTTCTGTGACGCAGTTGAGGAGTAATCCGAGTGCATCTCTATATCTTTCAATCTGTCTGTAAATTTTTGAAAGTTTAAGTCTGTAATAAATATTATCAGGTTGTAATTTTATCATTTTCAGATATATGACTTTTATTTGTTCCGTATCTCCCTGTTTTTCAAAGGCATCGCTCAGTATTTCAAATAATGTATAATCATTTACTTCAAGAGCAATGGAAACAATCTGACTTATAATTTTATTATCACCTATGCCCATAGTTACAGCTTTTGCTATAGATTTTATGGCATTATTCAGATCATGAGCCTGAAGATAGATTTCAGCCTTATCTATATAATAATTAGGGCTGTTCTGTCCGAATTTATCAGCTTTATTCAGATAAATCTGTGCTTCTTCACTATGGCCTTCATTTATTAAAATTTTACCAAGAAGATAACATGGTTCATAATAACATGGATTGATTTTTATGGCTTTTTTCAGATAACCTCTGGCAAGTTTAAAATCTTTTTTCTTCATAAACAGCCTGCCCAGAGATGTCATAGTTTTGTAATGATCAGATCTCAATATGAGAACATTTTTCAGTATTTCTCCTGCTTCTTCAATAAGATCGTTCTGCAGTAATAATGAACCGAGTCTGTATTGAACTTCAGGAAGTTCAGGATCTTCTTCTATTACTTTTTCGTAATATTTACTGGCTTCCTGCCAGTCTTTGGACTCAAGAAGTATACCGGTATAAAACTGTATTTGAGGAGAGTCTGCCGTAAGTCCCGATAATCTCATTATTTCAGGAATGACTTCTTCCGGTTTCTGATTGTCGTGGCTGTAAAGTTCTACCAGGTTCAGTAAGTCTTTTTCATCTGTGTTATCCAGAATTATTGCACTTGTAAGTGATTGTATGGCTTTACGTATTTCTCCTGACTGCCTGCAGGCAGTGCTCTGGCCTCTGTATGCTCTGGCTGATTGTTCTATAGACAGGGCGTATCTGAACTGATCCTGTGCTTCCTGATACATACCCTGGTAAAGATATATTTCTCCGAGGCGGCAGTGATTATTATGTTCATCCTGTTTATCACTTATACTGGTTTTCAATAAATATTGAATCTGCCTTAAATTTGCATCATCTGTATTTGCAAGAGCCACACCTTCTATGTCAACCTTGAGGGAATGGAATTTTTTCTGATAATTTAAATTTGCCGGAGAGGTTTCTACGGAATATTTATAATATTCATAAGCAGAATTTCTGTTACCGAGATTCTCGTATATGTCTCCGATTGTATAGTATATCGTGGCATCTCCGGGAGACAGGTTTGCTGCTTCTTTATATGCTTTAATTGCTTCATTGAAATCCTGTATCTCCAGAGCTTTCTTTGCCTGGTTTAAATAATCTCTCAAAAGGCTGTATTTATTTCTTATTTCGGAAACCTTTGTTTCAAGATCAAGAGCTTCTGGATTCAATAAAAGCGCTTTTTCATAGATACCTGCAGCTTTTTCCTCCAGCCCCTGTGCATAATAACAATCACCGAGATGTCTGTAGGCGCTTTCAGATGTATCTTTTCTGGTTATATAGTCCTGAAAATATTTCTCTGCTTTTTCATATTCTTTCTTTTCCATCAAAAGCTGTCCAACAGTCAGGTTCAGTTCTATTTTTGAAGGATCTTCATAAAGAATTTTCTGATACCTTGACAGCTCATCCTGAGGGCCTTCCGGGATTAATTCCCTTTCTTTATGGTCAAGACGTTTTTTCTTCTTTTTCCTGATAAGTCCTTCGCCTTTTTCAAGAGATCTTTTCTTTTTTTTCTTCAAAAGAGGTTCATCATCTTCAAGAGATCTTTTCTTTTTTTTCTTCAAAAGAGATTCATCATCTTCAAGAGATCTTTTCTTTTTTTTCTTCAAAAGAGGTTCATCATCTTCGAGAGGTCTTTTCTTTTTTTTCTTCAAAGAATCTGTTTCAAGGAGAGCCAGCAGCTTTTTCTTTTTATCGTTTGATACAGGCCTGTCCAGCCCAAGGAGCTTCAATACTTTTTTCTTTAAATCAGGCCCTTCGCCTTCAGAGGTTTTTTTCTTTTTTGTCTTCAAGTCTGTATCTTCTGATTTATGGACTTTCTTCTTTTTCATCACTTTTTTGCTCCTCTTTTTATCTTTCAATGATAAGAAATTTTCATTTTTATGTCGTCACGTTTTAAATACAATTCATAAATTTTTAATCGTTCACTGTTTGCTGACTACCTGAATATATTCTGCCGGTATATAATCTGAAAGCCATATTTTTTCATTTCCTTTATAAAATTTTATCCCTTTCCCGAATGCTTTTTGTGCTTTTACCACAAGGAGAAGTGGCTTTTTATCTTTACGCCTGCCTACTTCATATGCCGTTTCTTTATCAAACGAAAGATGAACATACTGTCTGTTCATAGGGAGTAAACCACTGGATTGTATAATTTCCCATGCCATGCGGGATGTTCCATGAAACAGCACTTCTGGAGGGGGCTGTGGTTCTTTTAATAATTTCTCAGGCACGGAATGCCCGTAAATAGCTCTTATTTTATTTCCACTGATCTCATGTCTTTTTTTGGAAGATCTCTTTATCATTTCTTCTAAATCCCGAATAGAAAGATTTTCCCATCCTTTTCTTTCCTGACTGAGAGTTTTTATCAAACTGTCTGAGTCTACCCATCCTTCTTCATCCAGTTCCAGTTCATATAGCCATGGTTCATGCCTTAAAGCATGAGATACTGTTTTACTTAATGCCGTATAATCCATAATCCTCCTGCTTTTTTAAATAAAACGTTTCATGTTACCCGGATTGATTCATTATTTCTTTTTTATTTCCTGCCATAATAGTAATAAAAGCTGTATAAGCCATAGTCATTCCGAATACTGCAGGAACAAAACAGGAACTTCCCTGCCTTCCCCTTATTCTGCCTCTCTGAAATTCATTTTCTTCCCATGCTTCTCTTTTTTCTGGCATGGTACCTTTTTCCGTTGAATAAACAACATGTATGGTACTTAAATTAATTCTGTCTTTTTTTAGTATTCTTTTCAGTCTTCTGGCAAGATTGCATGTCAGAACATCAGAAAGAATACCCTCTTTTACACAGAGAGGGTTAATTCTTCCTCCTGCTCCCATACTGGAAATAAATGGTATCTTATGATTGAGAAGTGTTTTAATGACTTTTACTTTCGGCCCCAGACTATCTATTGCTTCAATGCAGAAGTCAATTTTATCTGTACCCCTGATAATCTCTTCTATAGAATTCACGTCTAAGAAATCAGAATATGTTAATATTTCAGATGAAGGATTTATTGATAATATTCTCTCCTTCATTACATCTACTTTATTTAATCCGATTTTTTCTTTTGTAGCTATTACCTGCCTGTTAAAATTTGTCTCACTTATTCTGTCAAAATCTACAATTATAAACTTCCCGAGGCCGGACCTTGCCAGTCCTTCACAGGCAAAAGAGCCTACCCCTCCGAGACCGAATATGGCCACTCTGCTCTGTGAAAATACCTGCAATTTTTCTGTTCCTATTAATAATTCGGTTCGTTCATAATATCCTGACATGTATTCACCTGTGCCAGAGAGCATGTTCCAGCAACTGGATATATTTTTCTCTGTTTCTGTCAATCCTTTCAAAATCAAATAATGAAGAAATATTATCTTCTAAAGCTTTCTTAAGTATATATTCTTCTTCCTCCCTGGCTTCTTTTAAAGCGTTAAATACAACAGCTAAATGTTCGGGACGTGAAGAAGCAATCGGAGGTTCTGTCTCCGGTGGTATAAAAGGACTGTCTGTTTCACAGAGAATTCGCTTCAGTGGAACCATAGCGGCTATTCTTTTTAGATTTCGTGAACGGTTAAATGTAAGTGAGCCGGAAAAAGATATATAAAATCCTTTTTCTAGAATCGGATCCAGATATTTAAATCCGCCTGAATAGGAGTGCATTATAATCTGTACATCATCTTTTAACAGTTTC
>JBEHWO010000154.1:0-14056 GCA_040217695.1 Vulcanimicrobiota bacterium
GCTTCCGTAGCCGGAACAGAGTCTTTTTCTTTCCAGGAAAAATCCTCCTTGATAGCCGGTCTGTTAAATATAATTAAACCGGGAGACGTTATACTTGTGAAGGGTTCAAGAGGAATGCATATGGAGGAAATCGTTGAATCATTACTGGATAGAATTAAATAAATTATTACTTATATGGTTATCCTGCTTTATTCTGACATTAGCAGGCAGTTATATAATTATACCTTATTTAAGAAAATTAAAATTCGGCCAGACAGTTCGTCTTGAAGGGCCGGAAAAACATCTGTCTAAAGCAGGAACTCCCACTATGGGAGGTATGATATTTCCGTTTATACTGATACCTGTCATAAGTCTTGCAGGTAATTTGACACCTCAAATAGTGGCTTTTATGACAGTGACAGTTCTGAGTGGTTTTATAGGTTTTATAGATGACTGGATTAAAGTGGCCAGAAAGAGATCTATGGGATTCAGAGCAAGGGAAAAAATGGCCTGTCAGATTTTTCTGGCAACAGGTTTTTCCCTGTGGCTTTATTTTAACGGTGAAACTCTTATACTGGTTCCTTTTGCCGGAGAGATTAATCTCGGTGTATGGCGTATATTGCTTGATATAGTGGCTTTTACTGCCACTGCAAATGCAGTTAATTTTACAGACGGCCTCGATGGTCTTGCATCAGGTACTGTATCTGTTTCTGCCGTTACATTCGGTGTAATGGCTTTTATGACAGGTTCAACCGGTTTAACCTTATGTGCCATAGTCCTTATGGGAATCTGCAGTGGTTTTCTGTGGGTGAATGTGTATCCTGCAAGATTATTTATGGGCGATACTGGATCTCTTACACTCGGAGGAGCTATTGCTGCAATTGCCATGATGTTAAGGCTTGAACTTCTTATACTGGTAGTGGGAGGGATTTTCGTGGCGGAGATGTTATCTGTTGTCATTCAGGTAGTATCGTTTAAAACTACAGGTAAAAGGGTATTTAAAATGAGTCCCATACATCACCATTTTGAAAAACTTGGTTATCATGAAACTACTATTACATTGAGATTTTGTCTGGTTTCAATGCTCCTGGCCATAGGAGGTTTCAATTTATTCCTGGCAACAGGAGTGATTGCAAAATGACAGTACAGAAAAATTTGTATTATTACTTGAATTATAGAATTACGCGTCACGCGTCACGCGTCACGCGTCACGATTGGGGAGTGAGTCGGTGGCTGACAGATTAATAGATATTTCGGACCTGAAAAAAGTTTCAGTACTTGGTATGGGAAGAAGCGGTCTGGAAGTAGCAAAATTTTTTTCTTCTAAAAATATTTCCGTTTTTCTAAGTGATACGGCATATAGTGGTAAATTGAGCAACACTCTTTCTGTTCTGGATGAACTGCACATAGATTATGAAACAGGGGGACACAGTGACAGAGTATGGAAAGAAGCTTCGCTGGTTGTTATAAGTCCCGGTATATCTATTGAAAGTGATATAGTAAAAGAAATAATAGCAAGGAATATTCCTGTGATAAGTGAACTGGAACTGGCATTTCAGCTTTCTTTAGCTCCTTTTATAGCTGTTACGGGAACTAACGGCAAATCTACTACTACTACTCTGACAGGTAATTTTCTGTCAGCCGGTGGATTTGATGTGATTGTTGGAGGTAATATTGGCATACCTCTGGTAGAAAAAGCCTACGGGACTACAGAAAAGCAGATTATTGTCGCAGAGGTGAGCAGTTTTCAGCTTGAAACAGTCAAATATTTCAAACCTTCTGTGAGTCTGTTGCTTAATATAACATCAGATCATCTTGACCGTCACGGCAGTCTGGAGAATTATCTGGATTTTAAATGCCGTATATTTAAAAACCAGAAAGAAGGAGATTATGTTGTAATTAATTATGACGATCCTCTTTTGATGGGAATTATTGACAGAATCAGGGCGGAAATATTTTATTTCAGCACATGCTCCGAAGTTCCAAGAGGTATGTATGTTAAGAATGACAGGATATATTATAAAAATGGTTCTGGTTCAGGTGAAATATGTCATATAAAAGATCTGCCTCTTCCGGGAGAACATAATTTGAAAAACACTATGGCTGCAATGATGGCCTCTATGTTATACGGAGTATCTTCCGGTGATATAGTCAGGAGTTTTTCTTCTGTTAAAGGGCTCAGGCATCGTATAGAATTTGTTGCAGATATAGAAGGTATACGTTTTATTGACGATTCAAAAGGTACAAACCCTGATGCAGTTATGGCTGCCCTTAATACCTTTAAAGAACCTGCCGTGCTGATTGCAGGCGGTGTGGATAAGAACATGGATTTTTCTCTTATGTGTGAAGTTATATCTCACAGGGTAAAAGGTCTGGTTTTAATGGGTAGTACCAGTGATATACTTTATAAAAGCTGTTCCGGCAATGGACTTACAAATATAACAAAAGTGTTTTCAATAGAAGAAGCGGTAAGAAAAGCTTTTTCTATTTCAGAACCGGGGGATGTTGTAATCCTTTCACCGGGCGGAGCAAGTTTCGATATGTTTAAAAATGCAGAAGATAGAGGAGACAGGTTTATAGAAGCAGTTAAGGATCTCAAAGAATCACTTAATACCGATAAGTTTGTATCCATTTGAGTGACCTGTGAGGAGTGCTGTGATAGAACACTCTGATCGGCAGTAATCAGGGCAGGAAAAGATATATATATGATTAAAGATATAGGCAATAAAGCAAATGAAAGTTCTGACAGAGTCCATGGTATAGACTGGGGATTTTTTCTTGTTACCATAATTCTGGTAGGCTTTGGCCTTGTTATGGTTTACAGTGCCAGTTCTGTGGAAGCTGCCAGTTCATCTATGTACAATTATAATGGCTATTACTATTTTATAAGGCAATTAAGAGGTGTAGCTATTGGCCTTGCAGGGATATTTATTATTATGAAGCTGAGGCTTGAATATATAAAGAAACTTGCATTACCTTCTCTGTTAATCTCTCTATTTTTACTGGTTCTCGTACTTTTTATAGGAGTTGAGAGAAACGGAGCTGTAAGATGGATAGAGATTGCAGGTTTTTCTCTCCAGCCATCAGAGTTATGTAAAGTCTCTCTGGTGCTTTTTATTGCATCCTATCTGTCTGAGAGCAAGAAGAGGATATTCAGTTTCTGGCTGGGTCTGGTACCGTTACTCTTTGTTGCAGGCATAATTTTTGTTTTAGTTGAAAAGCAGCCTGATTTAGGAACTGTTATAGCAATAGGTCTCGGCTTTATGTTTATGCTTTATCTTGCCGGTATAAGACGTTTTTATTTAATCTCTATGTCTGTTATAGCATGTTCTGTCGGTACAATTCTCATTATGGCAAAACCTTACAGAATGGCCCGTATGATGTCTTTTATGGATCCATGGAAAGCTCCGGAAACAGCAGGTTTTCAGATAATCCAATCTCTCCTTGCCATTGGTTCCGGTGGTTTATGGGGAACAGGTTTCGGCCAGAGCAGGCAGAAACTCTTTTATCTTCCGGAACAGCATACTGATTTTATTTTTGCTATTATAGGTGAAGAGCTGGGGTTTGCAGGCGTCTTATTTACTATCCTTCTTTTTTTAATTTTTGCTTATTTAGGTTTTAAAATAGCTCTTTCCAGAAAAGATCTCTTTTCTTATCTGGTAGCGGCAGGTCTGACAGGAAGTATTGTAATACAGGCTTTTGTGAATATGGGAGTAGCAGCAGGAATTCTACCTCTTACAGGTATGACTCTTCCTTTTATCAGTTTCGGCAGTACCTCTATGATAATATCACTCTGGTCTGCAGGCATAATACTTAATATTTCTGCCGCTCCAACTCTATCCGGAAATAAAAAGAAGTCTCTTCCTGTAAGACGAAAATCATTGACCGATAAATTGACAAAGTCTGGAAAGAATTTGTACTCTCTGGCATGAGGAGAATGTTATGACTGATAATAACAGAAGGAAATTTCGTATAATAGACGGAGGGAAGGTCACTTCTCATAAAAAAGGGGATATCTTCAGAATATTTCTGATACTGATTATTTTATGTATAAATCAGTTTATATTCTGTACATCGGATTTTTTCCTTATAAGAGAGATTGCTGTTACAGGTTCCAAATATATTCCTGTGGAGAAAATAGTAGAAAGTTCTCAGGTAGTGAAACAGAATATCTGGTATATAATTTTTGATACAGGTTCTTCGGGATCTTCAAGGGTAGTAAAACGATTAAAAGATATACCATGGATCAGTGACATATCACTTCAATTTGAGCTTCCCGACAGGATAATCATAAATATTAAGGAAAGACAGCCTATAGCCATAGTAAAAACTGCTGACACCTCTTTTTATATTGATGAAGAAGGGATTGTAGTTTCAAATGTAGATACGTTGAATAACTGGAATTTTCCTGTTATAAGAGGGCTTGATAGAGACATATTTCTTGGTAAGAAATTAATTGTTAATAATTTAGACACCCTGATACAAAGTTTGAAATCCTGTGATCCTGTTATAGTAGAAAATTTTCCTGAAGTTGAAGTTGATGAGAAAGGTGATATAATACTTTACTCAAGAAACAATATCAAATTTAATCTGGGTGGAGATAAAAAAGAAATACCAGAAAAACTATCTTTACTTCCTTCTATTTCTCAAAGCATATCCGATAAAGGACTTGCTATAGAGGCAGTTGATATGAGATATAAGAGATTTGTTATTAAACTTCATGGGACTCCCCAAAAAAATGATAAGGAAATCAGTGTGGTTCATAAAGAGGATTGATCTATGGATAAAATAAAAACAGGAAATAATATGAAAAACTGGCAAATACCTGTATCTATTGCTTTTGTATTGCTTGGAATTGTTATTGTAATTCAATTCAGAATTCAACAAAAAGAAGGATTCCCTTATTCTTCTGTACCTGTGGCAAAACTTGCCAGTGTAATAAATCAGCTTGAAGAAGAAAGAAACAAGCTTCAATCAGAGGTGCAGGCTCAGAGAGAGCAACTCAATCGCTATGATGATGTTACTTCAAAGGATCTCAGTCAGTTGAAAACATTAAAAGAACAGGTGTTAACTGCCAGACTTGTTGCAGGTCTTATTTCTGTTAAAGGAGAGGGCATAGTAGTTCTGCTTCAGGATAGTCTTATGACTCCGCAGGGAAACGAAGATCCTTACTTTTTTTTAGTACATGATGTAGATTTGCGGAGTCTTATAACGGAATTATGGTCTGCAGGTACAGAGGCCATAGCTATAAATGACCAGAGGGTTATAGCTACAACATCTATAAGATGTGTTGGCCCTGCCATACTGGTCAATACCAATCGCCTTGTACCTCCTTATGAGATAAAGGCTATAGGATCTGCTGAAAAACTGGAAACTGCGCTCAGGATGACAGGCGGTTATATAGATTCCATGGCATTAAGTATCAGAAACGGTGTTTCTATAAATATAACTCGAAAGAATGATATAAGAATTCCTGCTTATAACGGATCTCTGGTGTTTCAATATGCCATGCCTGATAAGGAAGGAGAACATTGATGTTATTACCGTTGCTTGGAGTATGTATCGGGCTTATAATAGGATATATTCTTCCTCCTATTAATATACCGGTTGTATATACACGATATATTTCCGTCGCATTTCTTGCAGGTCTTGATACTGTTACAGGGGCATGGAGAGCAGGACTTGAACACAATTTTTGTCTCAGCACATTTATCCTGGGATTTACTACCAATACAGCACTGGCTGCTTTTTTGACCTATACCGGAGATAAAATGGGTGTTGATTTTTATCTTGCAGTTGTTGTTACATTTGGAGTCAGACTTTTCACTAATTTTGCTGCTATCAGGAGGTGCTTGTACAAGTTATATTTCTCTAAATAAATCAGGAATGAAAATTAAATACGTGACGCGTAACGCGTAACGCGAGGAAAGAGACTATTAATAAATTTTCATTCTTTAGTAATCAGAGAAATGTCAGAGTGGATGAAGTTTTTACTTAATCCAGTGATAATTTAATCATTTTGTTTATTGTTATTTATTATTAAAAATTATTATTAATTAAATAGTTAAAAGGGAATTAAAAATTTATATAGAATAAAAGTACTATTCGAAAGGGGGATAAACTTTAATGGACCAGCAGGGTTTAGGTATAGAAAAACAGGCTATCATAAAGGTAGTAGGTGTGGGCGGTGGCGGATGTAATGCAGTTACCCGTATGATAGAGATGGGTGTTCAGGGTGTTGAATTTATAGCCATTAATACAGATGCTCAGGCTTTAGATATGTGTAAAGCTGACTTGAAAATTCAGGTCGGAGCCAAACTGACCAGAGGTTTAGGTGCGGGAGCCAGACCGGAAATAGGTCAGCAGGCAGCCGAAGAAAATAGAGAAGATATAATAAATGCTTTACAGGGTGCTGATATGGTCTTTATTACCGCAGGTATGGGAGGAGGTACAGGCACAGGAGGAGCACCGGTAGTGGCAGAAGTTGCCAAAAATACTGGAGCACTCACAGTGGGTGTCGTTACCAAACCTTTTTCTTTTGAATTACGTCAGAAAATGAAACTGGCTGAAGAAGGTATTGGGAGGTTAGAAAATAAAGTAGATACTCTTATTACCATACCGAATGATAGACTTGTTCAGGTAGTTGAAAAGAAAACCACTTTTCGCGAAGCTATGAGAGAAGCAGATGATATTTTAAGACAGGCAGTTCAGGGTATTTCAGATTTAATAGTTATACCGGGAGAAATAAATCTTGATTTTGCCGATGTTAAGACTATAATGAGTAATGCAGGCTCCGCCTGGATGGGTATCGGTATAGGCACAGGTGATACCAGAGCAGTAGATGCGGCTAAAGCAGCCATCTCCAGTCCGCTCCTTGAGACAAATATCAACGGAGCAAGAGGGGTACTGTTTAATATTACAGGTGGAGAAGATCTGACACTTGCCGAAATTAATGCAGCTTCAGAGCTTATTGCCGATGCAGTAGATCAGGAAGCCACTGTTATTTTCGGAACAGCCTGTGATGAAACTATGGAATCAGATGTGAAAATTATTGTAGTCGCTACGGGATTTGGCAGTATGAAAACACCTGAAGTTGTAACCAGGACTGCCAAAACCACAGTTATAACTCCTCCGAGAAAACCTACATTCTCTACTTCAGATATAGATATTCCTGCTTTTTTAAGAAGGAGAGATTAGTGGTAATGTGGAATTATAATTGAGTAACATGATAAACGAGAGGAGGTTTTGGCCGGCAGGGCCGAAATATTATGGGGTATGACGGTATAAAATGCGGTGCCATTTTAGATGAAACAATAATGCTCTTAAAGCTGGCATCCAGCCTTTCGACGTTAGATGAATTTGACAGGGAAAGTCATAAAATCCTGTCATCCAGTCGTCAAACAAAGAATAAATATATTGAGGTCATAAAAGAGAGATTTTTGAATTTTACAGATGATGGTAAGATTATTCATACTCCTCTTTTAACATTGATTAATCATGACCATCTGGAAGACAGCGTAAAAAAAGAAATAATATTTTATCATTTAGCATCAGTAGAATCGGTTATTCTTCAAATATTATATTATCTCTACAATTTCCTTCCTCAAAAGAAAGAAATCAGTAAGACAAATTTTAAAAGCAGTGTTTATCTGTTAATGGATAAAGAAAGCTCTGCCATGCTTAAGAATTTAAATGATATTCTTGAGGTCTTCGGATTTTTGAGTATAACGGACAGAAAAACTATTAAATTTGATTATTATCCTGTAAGCTGGCAGGCCTTCATATATGCTCTTTATCACCATTACCAGGAAAACAGAGAGAAAAAAAAGATAAGTTTATCTATGACAGATGTCTTCGAGTCAGTACTGCCAAGAATTTTTCTTGTTAATCTGCAGCATATGCAGAAAATTCTCTCGGTAACAGAAGATTTATGGCTTATAAGGCCTGCAGGCAAGGGGTTTCAGAATAACTTTTTGCTTATGTCATCTCTTGAAAGAGTTGTTCAGGCTTTTTAAATTCCAATGGAATGGGAACTGACTAAATGGAGAAAAGAAAGGCTTCATATAGAAAAGTCCCTTGTTATGTTTTCTCAGGGGGCTTCTGTCAGAGTAGCACTGGCCTATCCTAATAGCTATTATATCGGTATGTCCAGTCTTGGCTTTCAGGTCGTTTATGATATCCTTAACAGTCATAAATATACATCGGCAGAACGTTTTTTTTATCCGGCTCATGTATCTAAAGGTTTGTTTTCCGTCGAATCAGGTAATCCTTTAAGTGATTATGATATAGTAGGTTTTTCTGTTTCTTTTGAACTCGATTATATAAGAATTCCTCAAATGCTTTCTCTCGGAAATATTCCTCTATATTCATCACAAAGAGAAAGCCCTTTCCCTCTGATTATTGCAGGCGGATCTTTCAGCTTTTATAATCCGGAACCTCTGGCAGATTTTTTTGATGCCATAGTTCTGGGAGAAGCAGAAGAAATTCTTGTGGAACTTGCAGATGTAGTTCATAATTTTAAAGGTTCGGGAAATAAAGATAAAGATCTTTTATTAAAAGAAATTTCACATATTAACGGTATTTATGTTCCTTCTTTACATACTCATTTCACAGGTTTAAAAAAATATTATTTAAAAGATTTAAATCTTTTCAGAGGCGCTTCGTCTATTATCACTCCTGACACGGAATTTAAAAATATGTTTTTACTTGAAATAGCAAGAGGCTGTAAATATAACTGTTCTTTCTGTATGGTCGGAAACTGCATAAAACCCTATAGAACCAGAAAACTGGATTTTATAAGAGAAATACTCAGTGATGCAAAATCTCTTACAGATTCTGTAGGCCTGATTGCACCCAATGTAAGTGATTATAAAGATATAGATGAACTGTGTTCCTTTATTATATCTCTTGGTATGAACATTTCTTTTTCCTCCTTAAGGGCAGACAGCATTACAAAACAAATGATCACTTCTCTTGTTCTTTCCGGTCAGAAAACTATTACCCTTGCTCCTGAAACAGGGCAGAGGCTCAGAACATTCTGTCATAAGTTTATCACTGATGATGATTACTTCAGAGCCGCAGAAATTTCATCGAAGGAAGGAATAAAACATATTAAATGTTATTTTATGATAGGACTCCCCGGTGAGACTGATGCAGATCTGGAGGAAATTGTATCTTTTGTAAGAAAAATGTGTGACACAGGTGATGTAAAATTATATTTGAGTATAAATCAATTTATACCGAAGCCTGCGACTGATTTTGCATGTTCCCCTCTTGTTTCTGTGGATGAAATGGAAGATAAAATTAAATTTTTAAAAGATAAATTTAAAAAATTAAAAAATGTCAGATTGAAATTTGAAAGTTTGAAATGGTCTTTGATACAGGCCTTACTTGCTTCGGGAGACAGGAACATGAGCAGAATAATTTTTTTAGTTAGTAAATCTAAGAAGGAGAACTTTCAGAGTTGGAGAAAAGCTTTATTGGATCAAGATTTTTATGGTCGTGACGCGTAACGCGTAACGCGTAACGGGAGGGAATGTTTTACTGAAAGTAATGTGCTATGCAAACCGGTTAATCCCAAAACGTGACGCGTCACGCGTCACGCGTCATGCGTCGCGATTTTATAAAAGGAGGTGTTAACTGGTTTCCTTTTGAGACCAGGAGGCATGGCCCGTGAAAAAATACTTGTTGTAGATGATGAACGAAATATTGTGGAATTAATGAAATTTAATTTGAAAAAAGAAGGTTATGAGGTGGCGACAGCCTTTGACGGGATGGAAGCTCTCAGGGTTGCCAGAGAGGAGAAACCTGACCTTATAATTCTGGATTTGATGATGCCGGAACTCGGAGGACTTGATGTATGTAAAACCCTGAGAAAAGAGTCTAAAGTTCCGATTATAATTGTTACGGCCAAGGGAGAGGAAATTGACATGATCCTTGGACTGGAACTGGGAGCAGATGATTATGTTACAAAACCTTTCAGCCCGAAACTGTTGATAACCAAAATCAGAACTGTTCTGAGAAGAACAGGGCAGAAAAGTGATGAACAGGAAGAATTACATTTTGATAATCTTCATATAAATCTGATTAAACATGAAGTCAGACTTAATGATAAAAAAATTGATTTAAAGCCTAAAGAGTTTGACCTGTTAAAACTTCTTGCCACCAGTGCAGGCAAGGTGTTTACGAGAGATTTTCTTCTTGAGCAGCTCTGGGGATATGATTATTTAGGTGATACAAGGACTGTTGATGTTCATGTAAGAAGGCTCAGACAGAAAATTGAGGATAAACCCAGTAACCCGAAATATTTGAAAACTGTCCATGGTATAGGTTATAAATTTCAGGGGGAGGAAGGTTAAAATATTAAAGCTATGAGCGTTTATACCAGACTTTTAGAATGTGCGGTAGAATGTGGTTTCGATGCTGTAATAGGTTTAAATAAATCCGGAAAAATACAACTTTTTAATTCTATGGCAGAGCTGGTTTTCTCTGTTAAAAGGGATAAGGTAACAGGAGAAAAATATGATGTCCTGGATAATGAGGTATTTGTTGAATTTGTAGATGAAGTTTTTAAAGGCTCAACCCTGGGAGCAGTTGAGAAAATACTGGAGTTACCTGATAATAGAGTTTTTTCCGTATTCCTTGTTCCTCTTGTAAAAGGTGATAAACTGGATGGATTAATAGTTATTATGAGGGATTTTACTACCCTGAGAAATATTGAGAAAGCGATGGTTCAATTCGTAGGAAATGCTTCTCATGAATTCCGAACACCTCTTACATCTATAAAGGGATTTGTTGAAACCCTTCTGGAAGGTGCCTACAGTGAACCGGAAGTATGCAGGCGTTTTCTTCAGGTCATAAATGACGAAACAAACAGGCTTGTCCGTCTTACAGTAAGTTTACTCGATGTGACTTCTTCCATGTGCGGAAATAAAGAGAGAAAAATTAAATATGAACTTGTTAATATACTTGATATAATAAATAATACCCTTGAAAAACTCACCCCTTTTGCCCAGAAATATTCTCTGGAATTTGTAGTAAAATGTCCTTCCGATACATCTCTTATTCTCACAGATGTAGATCGTTTAACACAGGTTTTAATTAATATTATAGATAATGCGATTAAATATACAGGTTTAAAGGGTAAAGGAAAAATTACCATTCAGGTTCTGGACCATGATGAAACCCTGGAGATTTCTGTTATAGATTCAGGCATTGGTATCCCCAAAAAGGATATTGATAAAATTTTTCAGAGGTTTTATCGCGTGGACAGAGACCATAATCAGGATGTAGGAGGCACAGGTATAGGGCTTTCTATTGTAAAAGACATACTTTCCTCTCTCGGTGGAGATATATCTGTTGTAAGTGAGATAGGAAAGGGAAGTACATTTATAATTAAAGTCCCGAAAAATAAATCTCTGGAGTAATTATATAAGAATGACAGAATTATCTGTAGATGAATTATGTAAAATAATCAGTAATCTTACGGAAAATAAGGATTGTGACTGTGCCATAAATGAGACTCTTGAATTTTTACGTGTTATCTTTTATATAGATATTATTTCTATTTTTAGAATCCATGGAGATCGGGCAAACATTCTTGTAAGCCAGATATTCCGTTCTACTATTGAAAGTCTGGAAGTAAATCCGCTGCTGCAGAATGCTCCTATCGAGGTTTTTACTCCCGGCTGGCTGGATAAAATGAAAGATGGAGCAATTATCAATGAAGCAGTAAGAGATCTTCCTCATCCGGACAGAACTTTTTTTGAGGCTATTAATACTGCCACTATTGTCACAATTCCCATGTTCCATGACGAATCTATGTATGGCTATCTTGCTTTAAATTCTCATAAAGAAAGGATATGGGAAGATAAAGAACTTGATATAATCAGAATGTTTACCGGTCTCATTGCACTTATTCTTTATAAAGATAAACTGAAAGAAGAAAAGGAATTACTGAATAATTGATAGCTGAACTGCTGTGAGCTTACAAACCCTGTGTTCTTTCCGTTAATAACTAATAAAACAGGGACCTTACATTGAAGGTCCCTGTTTTATTATTATGCCGAAGACCGGAGTCGAACCGGTACGAGCTTACTTAAGGCTCACTGGATCCTGAATCCAGCGTGTCTGCCAATTCCACCACTTCGGCTTTATTGCCATAATAGAATACTGCAAAGTAGAAAAAATGTCAAGAGGTTAAGGAGCTTTTTCTCATGGTAAGAACGTACCTGAGCATAAGCATGTAATAAAAGTTTTCCTCCCGTCACGCGTTACGCGTTACGCGTGACGAGAGCATATATTTATTATTTATGCTCACCTACTGAAGTGAAAAGTGAAAAGTCAGAAAACCTTATCTAATCTGGTTTATAACATATTAAAATATTAATTGCTTATGCTCAGGTCAGTAAGTAAATGACCTTCTCCCGGTCAGTGTGAAACAGGAAAATGGTAGTTATATTATTTTTGCGGGCAAAAACAAATTAATATTACATAAAAAACTTAGTTATATACGGTAAAAGTGAGTTTTATAATCCTCTTAGTCTTCAAAATCCTGTAAATCCTGGTATAAAAATTGCAATCATGAATTGACTATATAAACATTAGATAATATAATAAAATTGGTATGAATAAATAATTGTATTTTACGGAAGTGAGTGAATTTCTTGGAAATCCCTTTTCCCAGGATTACCTATAAAGATATACTGGAAATATTTATAATTGCCTTTTTCATATATCAACTCTTATTGCTCATAAGAGGTACAAGGGCAATACAGATTCTGCAGGGTGTTGGAGTTCTTCTTGTTTCTCTGTGGATCTGTAATCTCTTTGTCATGAGAACACTTTACTGGATGCTGGATAAGGTTATAGTCATGATATTCGTTGCAATTCCTATTGTATTTCAGCCGGAGTTGAGAAGAGCACTGGGGCAGATAGGTAAAGGCGGAATTTTAGGCATGTTAACCAGCGGGGAAGAAGAGATTTCATGCATGGTAGATGAGATCGTAGATGCATGTTTTCACATGTCCAGAAAAAAAGTGGGAGCTATTGTTGTAATAGAAAGAGACATCGGACTCGAGGAATTTATGGAAACAGGCACTCAATTGAATGCTTCAATCAGCGCACGATTGATTGAAACTATTTTTTTCCATAATTCTCCACTTCATGACGGTGCTGTTATCATAAAAGAAAACAGGATATATTCTGCGGCATGTTATCTTCCTCTGACAGAAAACGTAGAAATAGATAAGGACCTTGGCACACGACACAGAGCGGCTATTGGCATTACGGAACATACCGATGCCATTGCCATAGTCGTATCGGAAGAAACAGGAAGCGTATCGGTCTGCACAAATGGTCGTCTCAAATATAATATGAGCATGAAATCTCTGTCACATCACCTGCGTGCACTCTGTAATCCGAAGAAAAGAATTGAAAAGAGATTTCTTTTCTTTCCTGTAATAAAGCAGTTTACCGTAGAAACAGAAACTATAAAGGATTTGAAAGCTAAAATAGCAAGGACTTCTCTTTTGAAAGGTAAATTTATCCCGGGAAAAGAAGAAAGAGATATGAAAATATATGAAGAAAATACAATTTATCCTGCGGTGGAGAATATTGATAAAACAGATATAGTTGAGGAATTTGTAGAAGCCGGGAATATGGAAACGGAAGAAAGAGATTACAGTGAAGAGTATATTACTGTTCCTCTGCCGCATATCGAGGAATTGCAGGAAGAACCGGCAGATAAAGAGGCTGATAATATGGATGATGAATATCAGAAAAATCTGGATATTTCAGGAGAAATTTTAAATATAAAACAGGATTGAGCATTTAGTGAGAAGTGAGAAGTGAGAAGTGAGAAATACATAAAGGTAATTTGTTCATCTCACCATTCACCTCTCACCAATTATGCGTCATGAACATAGATTACTAACTGCTTGTAATAAATAATATGGGTATGACCAATTTTTTAAAAAAAGATATAAATTTAAAGATTCTTTCACTTGTTTTTGCCATTTTTTTATGGGTCTATGTTTATTATAAGGATACACCTTTCCAGGAAAATGTAGCAGTTACT
>JBEHWO010000155.1:0-14000 GCA_040217695.1 Vulcanimicrobiota bacterium
ATAAAGGAGTGGGTGCTTCAAATACCTACAAAATCCATAACAGACAGGAACTGGAAGACTTTTTTGCGAAGAAAACACCTGTTGACTATATTATGGAGGAATTTATCGAAGGTAATATATACACCTTTGACGGCCTGACAGACAGAGAGGGGAATATTGTTTTCTACACATCCCATACCTACGGACAGGGTGTAATGGAATCTGTCCATGAAGACAATGACATGTATTATTATTCTTTCAGAGAAATACCGGCAGATCTGGAAGATGCAGGTTTTAAAATAGTTAAAGCATTCAATGTAAAAGAAAAATTTTTCCACTTTGAATTTTTTAGAAAAAAAGACGGGAACGGTATAATTCCTCTGGAAGTAAATATAAGGCCTCCGGGAGGACTCACTACAGACATGTTCAATTTTGCCTGTGATATTGATGTATACAGAGCATGGGCAGAAATAATAGCTTCAGGAAAATTATCCTTTGAGTACAGCAGAAAATTTCACTGCTGCTATATAGGAAGAAAATATAGTAAAAACTATAAACATAACCATGATGAAGTAATCGATAAATATAAAGATTTAATCGTACTTCACAAGGAAATGCCTCCCCTCTTTCATATTATGGGCAATTATGCCTATCTTGTCAGGAACGAAGATTTTAACGTAATAAAAGAAGCAATAGATTTTATTCTTATGAAAAGTTAAAAGAGGAACGTAAGTAATTTATAAATAAAAAACATAAAATCAAATAAAAGAATGAGAAGCAGGCATGCATGAAGGATATTCCTTACCGGGCTTATATCTTTTATTATGCCTGATACAGGCAGGGGCAGAGAAAATAAAAGTAATAAAAACCATATTAAATATCCTCTGCCATTAATAATAGCTCCCGGAATTAAAGGATAACAGATTGTTATTGTCACCATAATTGGTGCCCAGTCTTCAACAAGCTCTCCGAATGTTCGGGGGGTTTTTAATTTATAACGGCTCTGCGGCTTTATAACAGAAATTTCTTCTTTTACCCCCATGTAATTCATAAGAGCTTCTTTAAAATCCTTCATGCTCAAATATCTGTTTAAAGGCTGAATTTCTATAGATTTAAGAACTATTTTCTCCAGTTTGTCCGGTATGTCAGGATAGAGACTTTTCATGGGAGGAAATTTGAAAGGGCTTTCCGTGGGATCATATTTCGTAAGCATCTGAAACAGTAATACTCCGAGACTGTATATATCTGATTGAGGACTGGACTGAACAATACCTTTATACAGTTCAGGCGGTGCATAACCGGGAGAACCGAGACGAAAGGTATCTACCGATTTATCAGGATTATAATAACGGGCTATGCCGAAATCAATAAGTTTTATTCTTCCCATCTGTGTTATCATAATATTTGCCGGTTTTATATCTCTGTAAACGATTGGAAATTCAAAAGAATTATGCAGATAATCCATTATATCTGCAATTTCTATGGCCCATGAAATACTTTTTTCAACGGTTACCGAAGCCGGATTGGTTTCAAGTATTTCTTCAAGAGTCTGTCCGTCAATATATTCTATAACAAGATAATCTCTATCATTTTCCTTAAAAAAATCAAAAATTTTCGGTATTCCATCATGGGAAAATCTTTTCATAAATTCAGCTTCTTTTTCAAACAATTCCCCTGCCTGTTCAGGATCATCAAAACATGCAGCAGAGGGATTCAATTCTTTAATTACAACTCTCATATAAGGATGAAACATAGTATCTGCAAGATAAGCATTACCCATGCCTCCCCTGCCGAGAAGTCTTATTATATTATATGTGCCGTTCAGTATTGTTCCCTGTGATAGTTCCATAATAATTCGTGACCCGTGACGCGTGACGCGTGACGCGGGGCAGTTAAAAATTTAATACTTTATTATAAGAACAATACTGAATCTTACACAGGAAATCCTTCCTGATGAGCAGGATTTTTCACAAACAGAATAGAAAATTTAATAATAGTAATGTCTACCACCTTTACACGTCACGCGTTACGCGTCACGCATTACGACAAGGAGGCTTACTCATATGGCAGAAGAAAAAACCTATCTTGAACTTTCTGAAGCTCAGGGCAGTTCACACAAATTCTATGAAGTAATATTGGACGGGGCAAAGTTGACAATTCGTTACGGCCGTATAGGCACAGACGGGAAAACAGATGTAAAAACCTATCCGACGCCGGAAAAAGCAAAAACAGATGGAGATAAAAAAATTAAAGAAAAATTGAGAAAAGGCTATGAACATGCAGTAATGGGCGTGAGAAAAAAGAGAGCCGTTACCAGAAGAGATACCCTTCTGGCTGCTCCGTCAGGTGCGGCAGCTAAAAAAGCTCTGGCAAAACATACTGCACCTGTTATATGGAAATTTCAATCAGGTTCACAGGCTCTCGGTATATTTATAGATGAAAACCACTGCTGGGTCGGGAATCAACAGGGAAGTGTTTTCTGCCTTGACCATAACTGCAATGTATTAAACCAGTACCGGCTGCCTGATGGAGTAAAATGCATCATATCAGACGGTGTATGGCTCTATGCAGGATGTGACAATGGAAATGTTTATGATCTCACAGGAAAACTCCCCAGAGTAGGCTACGAAATCTCAGAAGATGTAGATATATACTGGATAGATATCAATGATGCACTCCTTGCAGTATCCGATGCAGGGGGAACAGTGATGATTGCAAACCATGAAGACGAACAGTTATGGAAAAGAAGAAGCAAAGGTAACTATGGATGGATGGTCAGATGTGACAGGGAAAAGGTTTACCACGGACACAGTATGGGAGTTACAGCCTATTCCGGATGGGAAGATCCCCGTGAAGTATGGGACTTCAGAACGACAGGATCGGTATTTTTCGGGTGGCAGGAAAAAGATACTGTTTATGCAGGAACTACGGGAAATAAAATCTTTGCCATAAATAAAGAAACAGGTCACGAAGAAAAAATCTACAGCTGTGATGCCACAGTATTTTCCTGCTCTGCCGCAGAAGACGGCAAATATGTATTTGCAGGAGATAATTACGGTTCTGTTTACTGTTTTGACAGAGAAGGAAATCGCCTCTGGAAACTGTCTACGGGATGCGGCGCAGCTTTCTCCATGCAGTATTTCAAAGAACATGTTTATATTGTCACGACAGACGGTTCTCTTGCATGTATCGATGCCTCAGAAGAAGCCATTAAAGCAGCCCAGACAGGAGTTGTGCCTCAGAGCAGAAGTATTACGGCACCGAAACCGGTGGAAGTGGCAGATACGAGACATATGGAAAGTGTTACAGGTGCCGGAGACGGTGTTATCGTAAAATGCTTTAGAGAAGGCGGGAAAATGAGGATAAGAGTCATATCCGAAGGATATCATAAGGACTGGAATGTTCAGTTTCCCAGGGATATAAGAGAAGAAGGAGCATCATATGTGGTGGATCAAATAATAGAATCATCGGGCGGAGGCTTTTACCGCGCCTACGGGGATATAAAGAAGCTGGAAAGATAATTTCATTCAGGGCAGTGAAAAAGTGAGTAGTGAGTAGTGAATGGAACACACCCCTTATATTCTTTTATATTCAGGCCTGGGACAGAAAACAGTATTAAATGGATGGCCCTTGACCGCAGCAGGGACACTTTTATATAGCTCTGAGGGTAATGGAATATATACTGACATTCTATTGGTACCTTTTAAAGCAGAAGAAGGATTTGCCGGATAGACTGCCACCGGTATTTCCGATTGTGTTGTATACTGGTAAGAAACCTTTTAACTGTGCTGTAACTCTTGCAGAACTTATAGATAAGCCTTACAGGAGATTGCAGAAGTATGTGCCGAAGTTTGAGTATTATAAGATAGCCATAAATGAGATACAGGACGGCATATACGGTGAATTAATAGAGTTGGAGAATATTATGGTGGTGAGTTCGAAATCTGATTCATTTGGCATTATTCTTTATCCATATTTTAAGTAAGGAGAAGAGCTTTAAATCCTGCCTGTTGAAAGTGTTTATCTGCTGTTAGAGCTTCAGTTAAATGATAATCTTCCATAACAACAAAGGAGCTACAGTCAGTGATACCCCATTCTTTATCTGCTCTTTTCTTATAAAGCTGAAATGCTCTACAATCTGCTCTTTATCAAGACCTTTAGTATCTTCCTTATATATAGCTTTTCTATGTGAGGGCATTTCTTCTGATAAGGGCCGTCCTGGAGTCTATAAAGGAACTCATAAAAAGTGCTTACAGAAGGAGATTTACCGGGCTCCCAACCAGCTATAACAGACAGGAATTCATCCGAACGCAGTCTCTTGGCCCATCTGGTAATACTTGTTTCATTGGCCATTACCATAAAAATAAGGGAACGGAGAATACATACGAGGACTCTTATTTGTACGTACTTGACACAAAAGAAACAGTGAAATTTCAAAATATAAACAATAGGAATATTTTTGTATATATAGAATAGTAATAAGATATTTATTAGTTTGATGAATTGTCATTGCAACAAGGAGGAATAATGGCCAAAAATAATAGCAACAATACAGGAGCCAATCTGGGTTTTGAAGAAAAACTCTGGAAAACAGCCGATAAACTCAGAAATAACATGGATGCTGCAGAGTATAAACATGTCGTTCTGGGCCTCATCTTTCTGAAATACATATCAGATGCCTTCAATGAATTACACCAGAAATTATTAAATGAAGTATCAGAAGGAGCAGACCCGGAAGACCCTCTTGAATACAGAGCGGAAAATGTATTCTGGGTTCCACCTGAAGCTCGCTGGAACTATTTACAGGAACAGGCAAAGCAGCCGGAAATAGGTAAAACTGTAGATGACGCCATGGACTCTATAGAAAAAGAAAACCCATATTTAAAAGGAGTGTTACCTAAAAACTATGCCAGGCCACAGCTTGATAAACAGAGACTCGGAGAGCTTATCGACATTATCGGCACAATAGGTCTTGGAGATTCCGGTAGTAAAAGTCAGGATATTCTGGGCGGAGTCTATGAATACTTCCTCGGGCAATTTGCTGATTCAGAAGGGAAAAAGGGAGGACAGTTTTATACTCCTCAGTGTATAGTAAAACTCCTTGTAGAAATGATAGAGCCTTATAAAGGCAGGGTCTATGATCCGTGCTGCGGGTCCGGCGGAATGTTTGTCCAGAGTGATAAATTTGTAAAAGCTCATGAAGGTAAAAAGTTTGACATATCCATTTACGGCCAGGAATCAAACCCCACTACATGGAGACTCTGCAAAATGAATCTGGCTATTCGACAGATTGATGCCAATATAACCTGGGGAGACAGCTTTACAGAGGATAACCATAAGGATCTTAAAGCAGATTATATCCTTGCAAATCCGCCTTTTAACAGCAGTGACTGGAAAGGAGAATTACTTGCAGATGATATAAGATGGAAATATGGAGCGCCTCCTACCGGAAATGCAAATTTTGCATGGGTGCAGCATTTTATCCATCATTTATCTCCTGAAGGAATAGCAGGTTTTGTCCTTGCAAATGGTTCACTATCTTCCAATACTTCAAATGAAGGAATAATCCGTAAGAATATTATACTTGCAGACCTGGTAGACTGTATGGTATCTATGCCGGGACAGTTATTTTATAACACTTCCATCCCTGCATGCCTCTGGTTTCTTTCAAGGAATAAGAAGAACGGGAAATTCAGAGATAGATCCGGAGAAGTTCTCTTTATTGATGCCCGTAATATGGGAGTAATGATAGATAGAAGGCATAAAGACCTGATAGATGACGATATAAAAAAGATAGCTTCTACCTATCATAACTGGAGGAATAAAGATGGAAACTATGAAGATATTCCGGGATTTTGCAAATCTGCTTCTATAGAAGAGATAGAAAAACATGATTTCATACTTACTCCGGGAAGGTATGTTGGTATGGGTGAAAGTGAAGAAGATGAAGAACCTTTTGATGAAAAGATGAAGAGGTTAACAGGAGAGCTGGCAGAGCAGTTAAAGAGATCTGATGAACTGACTGAAGAAATAAGGAAGAATCTGGAGAGTATAGGATATGGAATTTGACGTTCCGAAGCAGACAGGTAAAGATACTACAGAAGAAGTAACGGAGAGGGAAATAGATAAAAGGACATCTATGGGGAAAAGAAAGAAAGATGTATTATTCCCTGTTGCACCGGCTAAATCAGAATTACCTGACACATATTTTAATGTCCTTAAGGATATTAAAGAAAAGATTACTGCTACACGTTTACGTACAATACTCAGTGCTAATACAGAACTTATTTTATTATACTGGGATATAGGCAGATTGATTCTACAAAAACAGGATGAAGAAGGATGGGGAACAAAGGTAATTGACAGGTTATCTTATGATTTAAGAGAAGCCTTTCCTGATATGAAAGGTTTTTCTCCCCGTAATTTGAAATATATGCGTTCTTTGGCCGGTGCATGGTCTGACAGGTCAATTGTGCAACGGGTCGTTGCACAAATTCCCTGGCGCAGTAATATTGCTCTGCTGGATAAACTAAAATCATCAGAGGAACGCCTCTGGTATGCAGAAAGAACACTTGAATTCGGATGGTCGCAGCCTGTTTTAATAGTTCAGATAGAATCCCGCTTACATGAGCGAACCGGTAAGGCCGTTACTAATTTCCCGGCTACAATGCCTCCCGCCGATTCTGATATGGCAGTGCAAATCTTTAAAGACCCCTATGTTTTTGATTTCCTTGGTACAGGTGATTTTCGCAGAGAAACAGAACTGGAACAGCAATTAATAAATCATATACAGAAGTTTTTACTTGAACTTGGAGCCGGATTTGCCTTTGTAGGCAGACAGGTCCACCTTGAACTTGGTGACAGTGATTTTTATCTGGACCTGCTTTTTTATCATTTAAAACTACGATGTTATGTGGTTATTGAGCTAAAGGCCGGGAAACTTGAACCTGGTCATATCAGCCAGTTGGGAATGTATTTAAATGTTGTTGACGATGTAATGAGGCATCCTGATGATAAACCGTCAATAGGACTTCTTCTTGTAAAACAGAAAAACAAGCTGGTCGCTGAATACGCTCTGCGGGGATACAATAAACCTATGGGCATAGCCGAATGGGAAACACAGATTACCCGTTCTCTTCCTGAAGACCTTAAACCAAGTCTTCCTAGTATTGAGGAGATTGAAAGAGAGCTGGAGGAGATTGAATAAGTCTGTAAGGAAGAGATTTTCTGAAGATAAATAGAAAGATTTATAGTAAAGGGGTATTAAATTTGAGTTTTAATGATAAATGGGAAGAATTCAGTTTAGACGAAATATCAGATGCTATTTTTAGTGGTGGTACTCCTACTACTACAGTAAAAGATTATTGGAATGGTAAATTCAATTGGCTTTCTTCTGGAGAAACACGAAATACTTATATAATGGAAACAGAAAAAACAATTACTCAAAAGGGAATAGATAATTCTTCTACAAGATTAGCTTTAATAGATGATGTTGTTATAGCTTCTGCGGGGCAGGGACGTACTCGTGGGCAAGTTTCTTTATGTAAAATTGATACTTATATAAATCAATCAATAATTGCTATAAAAGCTAATAAAAATAAACTTTCACCTAATTACTTATATTATAATTTGAGTAATAGATATGAAGAACTAAGAAAATTATCAGACGGGAATAGTATCAGAGGAAGTATTACTACAAAGCTTATCAAAGATTTACCTATATTCATCCCTGATTTACCAGAACAAAAAGCCATAGCAAAAATTCTCTCCTCACTTGATGATAAAATCGAAAACAACAAAAGGATTAATAAAACCCTTGAAAGAATAGCAGAAGCACTCTGGCTGAAAATGTTTGTGAATGTGATAAATAATGGATGTAAAGAAAGTGCGATATCTGATTTTATTGATGTGAGAGACGGAACTCATGACTCTCCCAAGCCTGTAGAAAGTGGATTTAACCTTATTACTTCAAAACATTTGAATGATAATTATATAGATTTTGACTCATCATATAAAATTTCCCAAGAAGATTATATTAAAATTAACAAACGAAGCAAAGTTGAACAATATGATATTTTAATTTCTATGATAGGTACAGTAGGTCGTATTTATTTTGTTACTGATATTGGGATTAGTTTTGCAATTAAAAATGTCGGACTTTATAAAACATCCAAGAATAAAGACTTTGCATATTATTTATACTTATTTTTAAAAAGTGTACAGGGCCGCCAATTTATTAAAAGAAATTGTGAAGGTTCTACACAGGAATATATTACTTTGGGTAGTTTACGAAAAATGAAAATCATAATACCCACGAAAATGATAATTACTGAATTTAATATTTTAGTAGAACCCATCTTTAGCGAAATATTTAATAATTCAATTCAAATCCGAACTCTTGCCACTATTCGTAATACTCTCCTGCCCAAACTTATGTCAGGGGAAATCAGAGTAAAAGATATCTGCTAAAATAGTGAGTCACCTACTATTCAATAACCGAGAAAAGGGAGGGATAATAAAGAATGTCTAAAATCATAAATGAAACAGAACTGGAACAGGAAGTATTAAAATTACTTAAAGCTCAGGGTTACATTATCTTATTCGGCCCTGATATATGCCCTGATGGCTCTCATCAGGAAAGAAAAAGCTACAGTGATGTTATATTAACAGACAGGCTGGCACATGCTATAAAAAGACTTAACCCTTCTCTCCCTTCAGACCAGCATGAAGAGGTAATAAAAAACATCCTCAGAAATTCCGCTCCATCTCTTTTAATGAACAATAAAAATTTCCATATGATGTTAACAGAAGGAGTGGGTATAGAATACCGTAAAGGAGACAGGATAATAGGGGATAATGTACGGCTTATTGATTTTGAAAACCCTAAAAACAACGAATTCCTTGCTGTAAATCAGTTTACCGTCATAGAAGATAATAACAACAGAAGACCTGACATTGTAATCTTCATTAACGGCCTACCTGTTGTAGTAATAGAACTTAAAAATCCGTCCGATACAGAAGCCACTATATGGACGGCTTTTAATCAGTTACAGACCTACAAAAAGCAGATACCATCACTTTCCCAGTATAATGAACTCTTAATTATAAGTGACGGGTTTGATGCAAAAGCAGGAACAATAACTTCAGATAAAGACCGGTTTATGCCATGGAAGACTGTTGACGGCAGAACTCTGGCAGATGAGTTTACCCCTCAGTTAGAAGTCCTTATTAAAGGCATGCTGAATAAGAAAGTTCTGCTGGATTTAATTCAGAATTTTATAGTATTTGAAACCAATGGCTTTGCCATGATAAAAAAGCTGGCAGCATATCATCAATATTATGCAGTGAATAAAGCTGTAAATACCACTATTAAAGCTGCAGGCCCTCATGGAGATAAACGTTGCGGTGTAGTATGGCATACCCAGGGTTCTGGTAAGAGCCTTACTATGGTATTTTATGCAAGGAAGATAGTCCTTTCTATGAATAACCCTACAATTGTAGTTATTACAGATAGAAATGATCTTGATGACCAGCTCTTCGGAACTTTCGGCAGATGTGCAGAAATACTCAGGCAGGAGCCTGTTCAGGCTATATCAAGAGATCATATAAAAACCCTTCTTTCAGTAGCTTCAGGAGGAGTAATCTTTACGACCATTCAAAAATTCTTCCCTGAAGAAAAGGGAGAAATCTACCCACTATTATCAGAAAGACACAATATAGTTGTAATAGCAGATGAGGCCCATAGAAGCCAGTATGATTTTATAGACGGCTTTGCAAGGCACATGAGAGATGCCCTTCCAAATGCTTCATATATAGGTTTTACTGGAACTCCTATTGAAGCAGGAGATAAAAGCACTCCTGCAGTTTTCGGAGATTACATAGACATTTACGACATTGAACAGGCAGTAAAAGATGGCTCCACAGTAAGAATATATTATGAAAGCAGACTTGCAGAACTTAATCTCAAAGAAGAAGAAAAACCAAAGATTGACCCGGAGTTTGAACTTGTTACAGAAGGTGAAGAAGTAGAGAGGAAAGAAAAGCTGAAATCCAGATGGGCAAGGCTTGAAGCAATAGTAGGAAGTGAACAAAGAATAAAACAGATTGCTTCTGATATTGTCACTCACTTTGAAAACAAACTGAATATACTGGAAGGAAAAGGCATGATAGTCTGCATGAGCAGAAGAATCTGCATTGACCTTTATAAGGAAATAATAAAACTCAGACCGGAATGGCATAATAAAGATGATGATAAAGGAATAATTAAAGTTATAATGACAGGTTCAGCCACGGACCCGGAACACTGGCAGGAACATATCAGAAACAATCCCAGAAGAAAAGCCATCAGTGAGAGAATGAAAGACCCATCAAATCCTTTAAAACTTGTAATAGTAAGGGATATGTGGCTTACAGGATTTGATGTGCCATGCCTTCACACAATGTATATAGATAAACCTATGAGAGGACATGGACTTATGCAGGCTATAGCAAGAGTAAACCGGGTTTTTAAAGACAAGCCGGGCGGCCTTATAGTGGATTATATAGGCATAGCAGAGTCTTTGAAATATGCTCTCATAGATTATACCCAGAGCGGAGGAAAAGGAAAAACCACTATAAACCAGGAAGAGGCAGTGGAAGTCATGATGGAGAAATATGAAATTGTCTGCCAGTTATTTTATGGTTTCAAGTACAAACAGATTTTCACTGCTGCACCTATGGAAAAGCTCGGCATTATAACAAAAGCAGTAACTCATATCCTGGAACTTCCTGACGGAAAAGAAAGATTTATAAAATATGTAACAGATTTATCCAGAGCTTTTGCTCTGTCCACACCTAATAAAAAAGCTATTGAAATAAGAGATGAAGTGGGATTTTTCCAGGCAGTTAAAAAGAGAATAGAAAAGATAACTCAGACCAGAGAAGCTCTGACAGATGAAGATCTGGACAGTGCAATCAGACAGATCATATCAAAAGCCATTGTAACTGATAAGGTAGTGGATATATTCTCGGCAGTAGGACTTAAAAAGCCAGATATATCTATATTATCAGATGAATTTCTCGCAGAAGTAAATGGTATGGAACATAAGAACCTTGCTTTTGAAACTTTAAAGAGACTCTTAAATGATGAAATAAAGAGTATCAGTAAACGCAATCTTGTAATAGGCAATTCCTTTGCTGAAATGCTTGAGAATACAATACAGAGATATAAGAATAAGACTATAGAAACAGCCAGAATCATAGAAGAAATGATAGACCTTGCAAAAGGTATAAGAGAATCTAAAGACAGAGGAGAAAAACTCAACCTTACAGAAGACGAGCTGGCCTTTTATGATGCCCTGGAAGTAAATGACAGTGCAGTTAAAATCCTGGGATATGACACATTAAAAACTATAGCAAGAGAACTTGTAAAAACTGTAAGAAATAATCTTTCAATCGACTGGACCTTGAAGGAAAGTGTACAGTCCAAAATGAAAGTTGCCATAAAGAGGTTACTTAGAAAACATGGATATCCACCTGATAAAAGGGAAAAAGCAACGGAAACAGTACTGGAGCAGGCACGCTTACTGTGTAAAGATTTGTCAATATAATTAATATTAGTGGATAAAACCTAAGAAGAACATGGATGATAAATAGTTCGGAGACCTGGTAAAGGATACAATTATGCACAGTGTATATTAAGAGGTTGCAGAAAGAAAGGTGATATTATGAAGTCAGATGCTCCTATTTATAACGAAGCACTGGTAAAACTCAGAAATATCATAGTAAAAGCTGAGCAGGGCAATGATAAAGATTATCAAGATATGATCACTGTAAAAAATGAAGTTATCAAAAGATACCAGTCTGTGTTGTCTGCAGAGAAACTGCCTCAACTTACTCAGGAAGAATTCCGTTCCTTTCTCCTCTTTGAAAACAATCGTCACTGGAATGGTCTACATCGCCAGGGGCCTAAAATGTGCGCTGATATGCAGCTTTTGAGAGAGTCTCTGATATTACTGGTTGATGAAAGTAAACCTATTGATGAGAGACTGGATAAGGTAATAAGCAAAATCAAAGGTATGGGTAAGGCTGTTTCAACAGGTATCCTTCTGGTGGCATTCCCTGATAAATACGGTGTCTGGAATAATACATCTGAAGGTGCTTTTAAAACACTGTATCTGTGGCCGGAATTTAAGCATGGTGAGTCTTTCGGGAAGAGGTATGTAAAGATAAATGATATTTTAAATGAATTATCAAGAGATCTTAATATTGACCTCTGGACCCTTGATGCACTCTGGTGGAGACTCGGTAAAGATGATACAGATTCACCTGCACTCGGAGAAAATACTGATATTACAGTTCCTTCTGCAATATATAGCCAAACCCAGGGCTTCGGACTGGAGAAACATCTCCAGGAATTCCTCAGAGATAACTGGGATAAGACAGAACTTGGCAAAGAATGGTCTATCTACAGTGATGCCGGGGATGATGAAGCTGGTTATGAATATCCCTGTGGGGTGATGGGGTATATTGATATTCTGGCAAAACACAGAACAGAACCTCGATGGCTTGTTATAGAATTAAAGAGGGGTCAGACCAGTGATAAGACTGTAGGACAGATACTCAGGTATAACCCGGGCTGAACTGGAATGTGTTTATCTGGATCTTAATTTATAAATAAAGTAATTTTGTTTACTGTTCAGTTGGTTGCAGCTATGCTGGTCATGGGCCAATTTGGGAGATGTACATTTTTCAAGGAGATCTCCTGTGCATTTCTATATTAGATTTTCCACATTACAGGTCTCCTGTTCTCATGTCTTCAATATCTGTATTATTTATGTAATTCCTTCATGGCTTTCTCTTTGTTATTTCTGGAACGGCTGTGGCCTGGCTTTATCTTCAGTGCCCTGTCATAACACTCAATGGCTTCATAAAATTTTCCCAGAGCAAACAATGCTTCTCCCCTGTTATTCCATATATTAAGATCATCAGGCTTAATCTCCGAAGCTCTTGCAAAATATTCCAGGGCTTCATCATATTTCCATTGAGACGATAACACCTTCCCTTTGCTATTCCAGGCATCGCCACAGTCAGGATCTGCTTCTATGGCTTTATCGAAACAGTTAATGGCCTCTTTATATCTTTTCTGTCTGTCAAAAATCTTTCCTTTATTATTCCATGCATCACCATAGTCGGGATGAAGTTCTATGGCTTTATCGTAGCATTTAATGGCTTCTTCAAGCCTGTCCTGATTGTAACAGACAATGCCTTTATTATTCCAGGGCCGGGGAAATGATCTGTCTGCTTCTATGGCTTTATCATAATATTTAATTGCTTCGTCATATTTCTGTTTTTTATATAACTCCAGACCTTTGCTATTAAATTCTTCTGCTTTTGTTTCTGACGACATGTCAGGTTTTTTATCTTTATATTCTTTTATGTTAAGGCCTTTAACGGGACAGAAAACAGTATTAAAGGGATGGGCCTGACCGCAGCAGGGACACTTTTCCTTGAGTTTGCCTCCGCATTTACTGCAGAAAAGATGATCGTCTTTATTTTTTGTATTGCACGACAGACATATCAATGTAAGTCCCGGTATTTCCAGCACATCTGCCAGTAAATTTTGAGTTCCGCAGTAAACACAGAAAATCTGATTTACCCCTCCGGGAACATCAAGATTTGCAGAACAATTAATACACTTTACACTTTTTCCTGTCACAATTATTTACCCCTCTATTCTTAATTTTTATTGAAAAATATTCTCATCTATAAAATATATTTCTCCTTTAAATCTTATAAGTCCTTCATTACATGGTGTTTTTTACGACAGGTAGTCTCACTTTTACTGGAATTACACTTGATTTTGTAAATCTATTAATTATACTCCTTTGCATAGATAAATACATATTATGGAATTTCAGTGGCCAGCCCCTTCCGAAAACAAATAATCCTCTTTCTCCTGACTTTGTTCTTCCAGGCATGTCATATTAACTCTTAATGATATTATATACAGGTTTTACGACGAATTTCTTTTCTCCAGGGAC
>JBEHWO010000156.1:0-13980 GCA_040217695.1 Vulcanimicrobiota bacterium
ATCAAATGGTTTATCTTCAATAGAAAGAGGATAGGGATATTCATTTACAAGAGATATACCACGAAGGGATTTTATATCTGTAATAATAGTAACAGTGCCTGTCATTACGGGAGCAGGTGTTACATTTTTTTCTATGGAAAACTTATAATCATTTAATTCCTTTTCATATTGTTTTTTTCTGTCCCCTTCTGATAAATTTATAAGAGTGTTCAAAATACTATTATATTTTTTCATTTGATTTTGTCTGTAGAATATTGTTTTTGCTTTTTCAAGCCAGCTTATGCTCAGTTCTGTCTGACTCAGATAGTAATAACATCTTGCTATACCGTAATAAGCCAGGCCTAGTTCAGGATTTAGTTGTATTGCTTTTTTATAATTTTTTATTGATTCATGATAATCCTTTTTATATTGATAGGCATTCCCCATGAGGAAATAAGCAGTAAAAGAGTTTTTGTTTTTACCTATAGCTTTCTGCAATACAGTTATAGCTCCGTCATAGGAACCCTGATTTGTCAGAACTATTGCTTTCTGGAGAAATACTTCTATGTCTTCTGAAGCAAAGATATTAATGTTTATGTAAATTAAGGTTATAATTGTAATAAGTAAATAAGCGTATTTTTTTTTCATAACATATATTCGTTTCGTGACGCGTGACGCGTGACGCGTGACGCGAGGATTATTTATGGAACTGACATGTATATATCTTATCATAATCTACCGGGTATGTCTAATATAAAAAGGGATTTTATCAGTTCGGAAGAAATATTGTAGTTATAGTTAGTTTCATAATAATTCATATCTGATTATAAGTATGTTATACAAGTTTTCCTCCCGTGACGCGTAACGCGTGACGCGTCACGGATTATAAGGAGATGAAATTATTTGTTTTTCAATCCGGGCACAGTTCTAAACGGCAGGTATGTGATAAATAAAATTCTCGGTCATGGTGGTATGGGAGCAGTGTATCTTGCAACACATGTCAATCTTGGCACAGAATGGGCTGTCAAGCAATTACTTGATCTTTTCGGTTCTGATGCAGACAGTCAGGATGAAAAACTGAGGGCAATAGAACAGTTTAATATAGAAGCAAAAATGCTGGCCAGACTGGATCATATAAATCTTCCCAGGGTTATAGATTTTTTTGATGACAGCGGATCTTATTTTCTTGTTATGGAATTTATAAAAGGCAAAACCCTCGGTGAAGTTGAAAGAGAAAATATAGGTTTTTTACCTGTAGATAAAGTATTATCCTGGTCTGTGCAGCTCTGTACTGTTCTGGATTATCTTCATAATCAGAAACCTCATCCCATAATATTTCGAGATCTGAAGCCTGAAAATATAATGGTTACCGGGGATAATACAATAAAACTCATAGATTTCGGTATAGCAAAAATTTTCAATCCTGCTTCCCATACAGGTACTATAATAAGAGGTACAGGCACTCTGGCTTTCTGTCCTCCCGAGCAGTACGGAACAGCGGGAACTGATCCGAGAAGTGATATATATTCCCTGGGAGCTACCATGTATGTTCTTCTCACAAAACAGAAATGTCCTGTGTCTATAGACAGGCTTATTAATAAATCTCCTTTGCCTTCAATGAAAAAATCCAATCCCAATGTAACATCAATACTTGAACAGTGTATATTTAAAGCAATGGAACTGGACAGGGAAAATCGATATCAGACAGTTCTTGATATGAAGAAAGACCTGGAAATGTGTACGGAAATAAATCAGGCTTTAATACCGGATGATATTCAATTTTCCTCTCCTTCTTCCGGCTTTTCCATGCAGTCATCTGCCTTCTGGGATATTCATTATCCTCACAGCATTGCTCTTGATGTGGCAGGGAATATTTATGTAATTGATAAAAGAAATATTATCCAGAAATTTGATGATCATGGAAATCTTATAAGTAAATGGCATATTATTACAGAGAAGGACACTGCCAGTCCTTCTTCTATTGCAGTGGACAGCGGTGGAAATCTTTATACCCTTATGATGGAATGTAATTATGTAGAGAAGTTTGATGCTTACGGAAGCAGTGTAAAGAAATGGGGAGTAAAAGGGAGCAATGACGGAGAATTTATCTGTCCCTGTGATATTACGGTGGGAGAGGAAGACAATATTTATATAGTTGATACGGGAAATAATCGTATCCAGAAATTTGATTCTTACGGGAATTTTATAATTACCTGGGGGCAGTGCGGCGTGGAGAAGGGACAGTTTAATTATCCCAGAGGGATCGCAGTTGATAGTTTCGGTAATATTTATGTTGCAGATACAGGAAATTGCCTGATCCAGAAATTTGATGGCCAGGGAAATTTTATCATAAACTGGGGAGGCAGGGGCACAGGAAAAGGGCAGTTTAAACATCCCCTGTCTGTAACATGGGATCAGGCAGGTTATGTATATGTTATAGATGACTGGCTCGATAATATACAGAAATTTGACCTGTGGGGCAATTTCATATATTCTCTGGACAGAAATATATTTATAGATGATAATTTTATTGCTCTTTCCGACGTAGCGGTAGATGCAGCGGGAAATGTTTATCTCGTAAACAAAGGGAAACATATTATACAGAAATTTTCTTCCGACGGAACCTTTATAACAAAGTGGGGAAACCCGGATGTGGGGATTACAGTGAGCAGTGAAGGGTGAAGAGTGAAGAGTGAGTAGGGGCGTTTAATTAAACGCCCTGTGATTAAATACGCGTTACGCGTCACGATTGTCACGCATCACGCATCACGCATCACGATTTAACCGTAAGTTCCAGAATAGCTCTGGCAAGTTTATCGGAATTATGCCTTACAAGATCGGTTTCACTTATAAGATCATCTGTAATCACATTAACTCCCATGTCTGTAATATTCTTCAGATCCAGTTCTACGGGATAGGCTCCCTGTGCTTTGTATTTATGGAGTAACTGGCGGGGTATTTTTTTGTTAAGAAGAACATAATCAAAGATTGTATAACCTGTGTGAGCAAAAATAGTTTTTACATGATCGCCTGCCGTGAACCCATCCGTTTCCCCTGGCTGGGTCATGACATTACATATATATATTTTTATGGCCTGTGATGTTTTTATATTATTGCATATTTCAGGTACCAGGAGATTTGGTATAACACTTGTATAAAGACTGCCGGGACCGAATATAATAGCATCAGCTTCTTTTAGAGCTTCTATAACTTCGTACTGCGGTTTTGGATTGTGTGGTTTCAGAAAGACCTTTCTTATAGTACCTTTTGACGCAGTAATACTCGTTTCTCCTTCTACTATACTCCTGTCTTCCATTTCTGCCATAAGTACTACAGTATCCAGTGTGGCAGGAAGAACTTTTCCTTTTATAGCAAGAACTTTACTGCATTCTTTTATGGCTTTATCAAAATCACCTGCTACGTCTGATAATGCTACCAGAAAGAGATTTCCGAAATTATGTCCTTCCAGATCTTTTACATTATGAAAACGATATTGAAATAGATCTGCCAGGAGTGATTCCGATGCAGACAGAGCTACAAGACAGTTTCTTATATCACCGGGAGGAATTATACCCATGTCCTTTCTGAGCCTACCGGAACTGCCTCCGTCATCTGACACCGTTACTATGGCAGTTATATGTTCCGTATAATGTTTTAAACCGCGAAGCAGGGTAGATAGGCCTGTCCCTCCGCCTATAACAACTACTTTTATATGGTTGTATAATTCTATATGTTTATTTTTCATAATTTTAATGCACAGAAATATTTATTTTCATACAGGTCTTATGCATATTCCTCGCATTTCGCATCACGCATTTCGCATCACGCGTCACGCATTACGTTATGACTGCAGTAAACTCTGTAATCTATTCCCGGAAATATATTATCTCTTTTCTCAAGCAGTTCCAGCTGTGTATTATTTATTTTACCATGTTTTATTTCTTCATAAAGCTGATAGAGTCTGCTTAAATGTTCTCTTGTACGCTTGATGGCATATTCTACCGTTGTTCCGCTTCTCATTATAAATGCCCAGTCACTGCTCTGAGCCAGGAGAAGTTCTCTTGCACACTGGTTAAGAGCCCGCCGTTTTACTTCATCTATTGTATCGTTTCTGTATATATTTGCAAGTTCTATCATTTTTTCCGCACCTCTGTGAAGATGTCTGTAAATCCAGTCATTTGTTTCATTAAGCCAGTATTCATTATAACCTTTGTGGCCCCAGCTTGAACTGGAAGGTACTGCTACCTGATGGGTAGGATACTTTTCTAAATATTCTACTGCAGTGACAGGAATGATGTTTCCCTGATTGTGCATAAACCTGAATACATGTTCAAGAAAGTGAGGACCTTCAAACCACCAGTGTCCGTAAAGTTCTGCATCATAGGGTGATACGACAAGAGGAAGAATCTTGAGATTATTACTCCAGTATTCTATCTGTTCCGTTCTGGTCTTTACAAAATGTTCTCCATGAATTCTGGCTTTTTCAAGTGCTTTATGGTAATTATAAGGCTTTTTTTCCGAGAGTTCTACTGTATCTCCTGTTACCCTGTAATACTTTATACCGGTATTTATTCTTATTCCGCTTTCATGTATATAAGGTTTTATATATTCTTCAGGCAGATCATATCCTGTATCTCTGTAAAATTCCCTGTAGTCAACATCGCCGGGATATCCTCCTTTTGAACTCCATACCTGCCTTGAAGATTCCATGTCTCTTGCAAATACTGCTACTCCGCACGGGGTATAGACTGGAGCATAAGTTCCGTATCTCGGAATGGGGTTAGAGAAAAACAGACCGTGAGAGTCTACAAAGAAAAAATTTATACCGTAATGTTTGAGTATTTCATCATCACCGGGATTGTATCCGCATTCAGGAAGCCATATCCCTTTCGGAGGTCTCCCTATGGTCATTTTATGATTGTTTACAGCTACTTCTATCTGGGCCTTTACACATTCTCTGTGTATTCCTATAAGGGGGAAAAAACCATGAGTGGCACCACATGTCATTATTTCAATGTTTCCTCTGTCCTGGAAATTTTTAAATGCTCCTGTAATATCCCTTTTATAATCTTCCAGATAAATTTTATGGAATTTTTTCAACAACTCATTATATATAATAGCTGTGTGGTGAAATTCCGGTTCTTTTTTTGTTCTTACCAGTTCTTTTTCTGTAAGCTCTATAATTTTTTCCAGATGTAACTGAAATCTGTCCCGAAGAAGTATGTCGTTTAACATATTAACGAGGGGAGGTGTTAAGGACATAGTAAGACGAAAACGTACTCTGTCTCTTTCAAGTCTTTCGAACATCTGCAGTAATGGTATATAAGTTTCTATTATGGCTTCATAGAGCCATCTTTCCTCGAAGGAATCTTTATATTCAGGGTGCCGTACAAAAGGAAGATGGGCATGAAGCACAAGCATCCAGTAACCTTTTTCCATAATGTTTACACCTTATATGCGTGATGCGTGATAATCGTGACGCGTAACGCGTAAGTATCCCTTTCTCTTTTCACGACTCACCACTCACCGCTCAACAACTCGGACTGCTGAAGGGAAATTGTTTCTCTTCAAGAAGTCTTTCCTGGAATAAATCTCTGATATGATGAGGAAGTTGCAGAATTTTCCAGATAGTATGATGGCTGTCAATTTTTCGAGCAAGTTTGTAAAGGTGTGGCACCTCTTTTTCCAGCTTTTCATGAAATAATGTTTTTATATCAGGAGAAAAATCTGCAAATTCCCATTGTATTTCTTCTCTGTGAATTTTTTGTACAAGCCTGAATCTGTCCTGTCCTTCCAGGCCTTTATCTTCTATTAATACCGGTATATTCTCCGGTACATGAGACAGTTCGCCTGTCAATACCAGTGGTTTCCATAAGATTTTTTCTGTATGTTCTTTAATCTCCTGAATATTCCCTCTTTCAGGCCTCTTAATATCTTCTCTTTTAATCCATTGAATATCTTTTCTTATCCCGGTATCTTCTCCGGTCTGGATAGTTTCACGTGACTTGAGTTTTTCGTAATATATGTTTTCTTTCTGACGCACCGGCGGTATTGTTTCTTTTTGAATTACTTCATCAGGTTTAATCTGTCTTGTTACAAGTAAATCAAAAGATACAAAAGGCACAGGTATGGGAGGCGGAGCTATCTCCCTTAATTGCTGTTTTCCTTCTTTTGATTCTATTTCGAACCATCCTTCTCCGGTTTTCTCATGTCTGTCAATTAATGATATACTCAATGGCAATTTATCCGGTATAGAAGAGGTTACAAGAGGTAAAAAATCACCTTTTACTGTTGAATATCCTATTTTTCCGTAGAAAAGATTATAGGGAGCGGAATAATCTATATACATACTGCATGTTTCATGAGATTCATCATTTACAACTTTTTCGAAACAATGGATGTCGCTGGATAGCCTGTATAGTCTCAATAATAAGCCCGGTTTTTCTGATAAATGAAATCCTGATTTTTTAATAGTCTCCTTTTTTGTTTCTTCTGTTATTTCCCAGTAACAATAGGAAGTAAAAGGATCTCTGGGCAGAATTACAAGTCTGTCTTCTCCGTAAAATTCGGGTAATTCAGGTGCTTCAAGAAGTTCCTCTGAAATTTCTTCTTTTATCTCAAGAATTTTTTCAGGGGAGACAGGTACATTCTCAGAACTACCAGGGCATTCATCCAGTCTGTATTCTACAATTTGCCACTCGGATACTGTTTCACTGCTTCTTACCTTTCTGGCAAAAGACCTCCTGTTAGTATCAGGCATTTGAAGTTCCTTCCAATCTGTTTATCCATTCAAATTTTTCAAGAAATTATCTTTACCCTCAAATGCTTTTGTATCAATAGTCTTCATAAATTCCTTTACACCTTCTATAAACAGGCCTTTTTTTATGTAAGAAGAACCTATGGCACAGCATAGTGGCGGGTATGAAGGGCATTCTTTATACAGTTTTTCATATTTTTTTATAACGTCATCTATTTTATTTATATTTTTCTTAAGAGTATCTTTGCATTTAATAATTTCTTTATCTATATGGGGCATGGTTTCTTCTTTTTTCCCTTCTCTTTCTTTAAATTCTTTTATTGAGCCACTTTCTATACAAATTTCTATTTCTATTTCTTCAGTTTTTTTGACTTTTCCCGGTTTTTCCGCCTTTATTTCTTCTGCCGGTTTTTCCGCCTTTATTTCTTCTGCCGGTTCTTCCGCCTTTATTTCTTCTGCCGGTTCTTCCGCTTTTATTTCTTCTGCCGGTTTTTCCGCTTTTATTTCTTCTGCTTCTTCAGTTTTTATTTCTTCTTTTTCTTCTAAATCCGATTCTTTTACTTCTATTTCCTTCGTTTCCATTTCTGAGGTTTCACTTTCCCTGTCGAAAATTTCTTCTTCCTCTTCCATTTCAATTCCAAGTCCAATTCCCATGGCTTCTTCTTCATCGTAGGGTTTTAATTCACCTTTTATAAAGTCCTCAACAAATTCTTCACTGAGAGATTCGTATATAATACCCGGCATATCTATTTCTGAAACATCTGAAACAGAAAATTTTGTTTCTATTTCTTCCGGTTTCGAGGAAACTTCTTCCGGAGTTACAGGAGGAAGTTTTAAGTCTGATATTATTTCTGTTTCAGCGGAAACTTTTAATCCTGTTTTGAATTCTCTTGCTCTATCTTTTAATTTTTCTATGGCTTTACTGTCTGTTTTATTGATTATATCACTGAATTTCGTATATAATGAGCCCTTATAATCTTCTATTATGGCTACCGTATCAAAATCATCAATAAAATCTTCCATAAAGGAACTGAAAATAACGTCTGCCGATGTATCAATTATATCTTCCACTGAAGGTATTGAGAATTCTTCCATGTGCCGGTTTAAGATTTTTTGTAATGAAGGTTCCAGGGTATATTCAGGTGATATTTCTTCTATGAAATCATCTAAATTAGGTTCAAATTTAACATCTAAATTCATAGTTTTATTAAAACCCTTCTTTTTAATATTATTGGAAAGATCAGCTTCTTCAATTTCTTCATCGACTAGTTCTTCTGTTATTTCTTCCGGCATTTCTTCCGGCATTTCTTCCGGTATTTCTTCCGGTATTTCTTCCGGTATTTTTTCCGGCATTTCTTCTGTTATTTCTTCTGTTATTTCTTCTTCTTCCGGTTCCGTTTTTCCTTCATCCTTGAGGATTTTATCTTCTTCGTATCTTTCTGTAATTGCCTCAGTTTCTATTGTTTCGGATAAATATTCTACTGTTTCATCCGGGCCAAGCTCTTCAAAATAACTATCTTCAGAAGGTTTCTGTGTAACTTCTTCACCGGCAGGTTCGCCCCCTTCTTTTTCTTCTGTTATTTCCAGGTCAGGATCGAGACCTATGTTTTTAAGGCCATTTCTGGCTTCTTCATTATCCGCTTCAAGGGAAAGAACTTTTTTAAACAACTCTATGGAAGAGGTTTCATTATTGTTATTCAGAAATTGCTGTGCTCCTTTTAGATAATTCTTTATTGCTTCTTTTATATCTCCTTTTTTGATAAGCAATTCACTTAATTTTTCATAGGCTTCTATATGGCATGGATCCAGACTTATAACTTTCCGGAATGCTATTAATGCCGTATCCAGGGCTCCTTCTTCATAACTTATTATACCGAGCTGGAAGAGAGTTTCTTTATGGGTAAGTTCAATTTTAAGAACATTTCTGAAATGAATTTTTGCCTCTTCTATTCTCCCGAGACTTTTACATAGAAAACCCAGAGCATATATATAGGTAATATTGGCAGGATCAAATTTGTTAAGTTTTTGATAAATTAAAAAAGCTTTCCCCGGTTCATCATTATATTTGTATAAGAGGGCTGCTTTTTTAAAATGATTTATAGCTTTATCTTTCCATCCCAGTTCCAGCTCTTTATCGCCTTTTTCTATAAGTTCATCTGGATTTAACAACTTGTCTTCCTCTGTAAGTTCCGTATCTTTTTTTTCAGGAGGCCCGAGAGCTATAGCCGTATCTGCCGGGCCTGCAACAGGTATTTTTTCCTGATTTACTGAAGAAACTATATCAGCAAATCGATTTCTTTTCTTTTTAGATTTATCTGAGCCTTCTTCTGACAGTTCCCCTGTGTCAGGTAAGGCTTTTTCTTCGATTTGCTCTGAAGAGGAGAAAAAGTCATCGTATTTACTTTCGCCCCATAAAGATTTAGTCTCCGGAGAAGATGTTTTTTCTTCTCCCGTTTCCTTTGCAACAAATACATTTTCAGATGAAAAACTGAATTGACCGTAATTATCATCCCATGTACCGGTTTTCTCTTTCATATCTTCCGGCTGTGTTCCATCCGTCTCATCTGTTACTCCCTGCATCTCTGTAAAAACCTTTTCAAAAGGACTTGACGGCTCGGGACTTTCATCATGTGATGTTTTTTCATCGGCTTTTTCATCGGCTTCTTCATCGCCGGTCTCCAGTTCTTTATCAAGATAGGAAAAATCTTTGAAAGGATACTTATGTTTTATATGTTTTATATAAGCTATTTTGAGTGCTTGAATGAACTCTTCCGAAGGAGAGATGATTTTATTGATTTCTTCTTCTTCCATGGCTATTTTTTCCTGATTTGTTTTATCTGCACTGAAACCGGTTTCTTTTATAGAAGGGCCTTCCTGCTTACTATATATTATTTCATCGTCCAGATAGTTTTCTTCTACTACTCTGGCTTTTTCTTCATATTTTTCTTCTTCTTTTACGGCTTCTTCCTGGGGTTTGGGTTTTTCTTCTTCACTTTCTAAAAGTATATCGTCACTTACTTCTTCTTCAGCAGTTTTATCGGCTTTTTCTTCTTCTTTTTCTTCATGAACCGGAAAGTATGCCCATACTACTCCGTCATCTTCTTCTTTTTCCCATACTTCTTTTTTCTTCTTTTCTTCCTGGTCTGCTTCCGAATCATCTGAGCCTTTCCCAAAAAGAGCCTTTAAGCTTTTTGTCCAGCTTTTTTTAGCCATTAAAAGTCCTCCTACATATCAGGAAATAGGCATATTTATCCCTAAAAATAATTTTAACATTTTTTTATAAACAGGTCTGTAATAATTTATTCATTTTTGATTATTAATTATAAAATAGTTTACCTGAAATGTCCAGTTTAATTTGAGAAATCTAAAATTTAAAGGAACCCTTTGTATGTGAATTTTCTTGATATATGTAAAACTTGCAAATAATTATCATGTCAATTATAATAAGGTTTTGTTGAAAAATTGTCACGCGTAACGCATCATGAAAGGTAATTTTATGGATACTTTTAAAGTGACAGGACAGACCGGTGTTTCTGAAATTATACTCGGAACCTCCATAGATGAAATAGGCAGGTTCTGTAAAAATAAGAAAATCTTTATTGTAACAGATAAAAATGTGAGAGCTATTTATGAGAATATATTTCCTTCCGGTGAAATTATAGAAATAGGTACGGGAGAGGATATTAAGACAGTTGAAACAGCATTGTATATATATGAAAAGCTCCTTTCGTTTGAAGCAGACAGATCATCTTTTATTACAGGAATAGGAGGAGGGATAGTCTGTGACATAACAGGCTTTGTTGCATCTACTTATATGCGTGGTATACCATTTGGATTTATTCCCACTACATTACTTGCCCAGGTAGATGCTTCCATAGGAGGAAAAAACGGTGTCAATTTTAAAAAATATAAAAATATTATAGGAGTTTTTAAACAGCCGGAATTCGTATTATGTAATATTAATTTTTTGAAGACTCTTCCACAGACCGAACTGCTCTGTGGCTTTGCTGAAATTATAAAACATGCTGCTATAAAGGATATTTCCTATTTTACATATCTGGAAGAAAATCTGGATAATATCATGTCTCTCAGAGTGCCTGAAATAGAGGAGGTAATTTCAAGATCTATTTCCATAAAAACCGATATTGTAAATTCCGATGAAAGAGAATCCTTCGAGAGAAAAAAATTAAATTTCGGTCATACCTTCGGCCATGCCATAGAAAAATGTTCACGTTTGCCCCACGGACAGGCTGTAAGTGCCGGTATGGTTATGGCGAATAATATTTCTTTATCTATGGGAATACTTCCCGCAGAAGAAGGGGAAAGATTTAAAAATTTTCTCAGAAGATTTAATTTGCCTGTAGAAATTGAATTAAATAAGGAAATTATATTTGATGCCATAAAGAAAGATAAAAAACGTAATTCTGATACAATTGATTTTATACTGTTAGAAAAAATAGGTTCTTCCATGGTTGTCAGCATAAAAATAGAAGAACTGGAACATTTTGTATGTCCGGATTACCCACTACCAAAGAAAGGCGGATTTAATTTATGATAATAGTAATGAAAAAAGATGCAACGGAAAAACATATAGAAGACGTTGTAAAAACAGTTGAGTTAAAGGGATTTAAATCACATTTATCGAAAGGAGTAGAAGTTACAATCATCGGAGTTATCGGTGATGAAAGAAAATTTACGGAACAGGATTTTGTTTTTCTTGATGGTGTCGATAATGTTATTCGTATACTCAAACCTTATAAACTGGCAGGCAGAAATTTTCATCCTGAAAACACTGTCATAGATATAAAAGGAGTTAAAATAGGCGGAAAAGAGATTGTGCTTATTGCAGGGCCATGTGCCGTTGAAAATGAAGAACAGATTATGGTTTCAGCCAGGAGAATAAAAGATGAAGGAGGGAAAATATTAAGAGGAGGAGCATTTAAGCCCAGAACATCTCCATACAGTTTTCAGGGACTCGGTGAGGCAGGACTCGAATTACTCAAAAAAGCGAAGGAAGAAACAGGTTTACTGATTATAACAGAGGTTATGGATATCAATGAAATAGAGCTTATAGAAAAATATGCCGATATATTCCAGATTGGTGCAAGAAATTTTCAAAATTATAAACTCCTGAAAGCAATAGGAAACACGAGAACCCCTGTTTTATTGAAAAGAGGTTTTTCGGGAACTATAAAAGAACTGCTTATGTGTGCCGAATATATTCTTTCAGAGGGAAACGAACATGTAATTCTCTGTGAGAGAGGCATAAGAACTTTTGAGGACAGCACCAGGTTTACTCTTGATTTAAATGCTGTGCCATTGCTTAAAAAATTCAGCCATCTTCCTGTTTTTGTAGACCCCAGTCATGGCACGGGAGACCATGACCTGGTAATACCTATGTCACGGGCCGCTGTAGCTGCCGGTGCAGACGGTCTCATAGTGGAAGTTCACCCTGACCCGAAAAATGCACTTTCCGATGGGTATCAGACGCTTACCTTTGAAAAATTCCATGTCCTGGTGGAAGAAATAAGGAAAATAGCTTTTGCTCTTGATAGGAGTGTTTAGGTTTCACAACCACTAAGGGGTTGTAAAAAAATAACCTTATCATATTTACAATCGTGACGCGTAACGCGTAACGCGTGACGCGAGGAGAAAAACCATAATTTGCCAGAGTTATTTTCTTACAGTCCCTACGGGTTTATATGCCTGTGAAACACGATGAACAATACTTATGAATATGATTGAAATAATACCTGTAGAACATATCGATAGTTCCGTAGAAATTCCCGGGTCAAAAAGTTATACTGCAAGAGCACTTCTTATAGCAGCTCTTGCGGGAGGGAAGACTCTGTTGAAAAATGTACTGATCTGTGATGATTCAAGATATATGGCTCATGGCTTAAGGGAATTTGGCATTAACATAATAGAAGAAGGAAATTCTTTTACTGTTTACGGCACAGACGGAATATTACAGGTTCCTCGTAAGGAAATATTTCTGGGAAATTCCGGCACTGCCACCAGATTTTTAACAGGTTTTGCTTCTCTCTGTCCCGGCAGAGTCATACTTACAGGGGACAGCAGAATGAAGGAAAGACCGATTGTTGAATTATTGAATGGTTTAAAACAATTACAGGTGAAAAGCCATTCCCTGACAGGATGTCCCCCTGTAGATATAGAAGGAGGAACGTTCAGGGGAGGTATCTGTGAAATGAAAGGTTCTATTTCCAGCCAGTATTTTTCTTCTGTCATGATGATTGCTCCCTTTGCCAGATCAGACACTGTGATCAAGGTGTCAGGTGAACTTACGTCAAAATCTTATATTGATATTACGATTGATATTATGAAAAATTTTGGTGTTAATGTTGAGAATGACAGGTACAGAGAATTTTTTATAAAATCGGGGCAGAGATACATTTCACGGGAATATACAGTTGAAAGCGATGCTTCTTCTGCATCATATTTTTTTGCAGCAGCAGCCATAACAGGGGGCACTATAGTTGTTAAAAATATAAATCCTTATTCCCTTCAGGGTGATATAAAATTTGTTGATGTACTCGAAACCATGGGCTGTTCAGTAATAAGAAAAGCCAGAGAGATTTCCCTTACAGGAAGGCCTTTAAGAGGCATTGACATTGATATGAATAAAATGCCTGATACTGTTCAAACCCTTGCTGTTGTAGCATGTTTTGCAGAAGGAGAAACAGTCATAAAAAATGTTTCTAATTTGAGAATAAAGGAAACTGACAGATTGAAAGCCCTTGCTGCGGAACTTGTAAAGACCGGCATTTCTGTGAGTGAAACGGAGGACGGTCTGGTTATAAAAGGAGGACATCATAAAGGAGCGGAAATTGACACATTTGATGATCACAGAATGGCTATGAGTTTTGCTCTTATGGGGCTCAGAGTACCGGGAATAAAAATAAAAAACCCTCTATGTGTGAGTAAATCTTTTCCTGAATTCTGGAAGAAATTAAAAAGTATCGGTGTTTTGGTACGTGACGCGTAACGGGAAGAAGACCTTTATTGTATGCTCAGGTCGGGTCAGTAAAAGAGCCGGTGCTGTTTACACCGGCTCTGTCTTTAAAGAAGTCGTCATCGTTGTTATTCCGGTCTGCAATCCTCTATGATAATACCATGCCGGTCTTTATTGAGGATTTCCATCCTTTCTTCCATTCGCTCTTCCATTCGCTCTTCCATTCGCTCTTCCATTCGCTCTTCCATTCGCTCTTCCATTCGCTCTTCCA
>JBEHWO010000157.1:0-13967 GCA_040217695.1 Vulcanimicrobiota bacterium
TCAAAAGATATGTACGTATTCAACAAGAGAATGAGATTAGAGGAGAGCAATTGAGGCTTTGGAAAGACAACGACGAATGACATTGTCAGGAGGTGTTGTCTTGTCCCCCAAAGCCACCGACAGGGTCGGTGGTTGTTTACTATTAAGTAAACTTGAGACAGAAGTTTACTTAAAATTTATAATACAGTCAGAAATGTATAATTATGTTGACTCCCGGACAAATACTTGATGTAAGGTATGAAGTCGTTAATAAAATAGAAGAAGACAGTCATGGTTCTGTGTATACAGGTAACCATGTAACGTTAAACAAGCAGATTGCCATAAAGGAAATAACCGGTAATACCCTTGGGCCTGATGAAAAACGTAACATGACAACTGTTTTTATAGAAAAGACCAGAACCTTTGCAAAGCTTGAACATGTTAATCTGCCAAAGATAATGGATTTTTTTCCTTCAGGTGATCATTTTTATATAATTATGGATTATATAAAAGGTGAAAATGTGGAAAGTTTTATGAAATTAAGACATTCTGCCCCTCTTGAAGAAAAAGAAGCCGTAAAGTATATAATAGATATATGTAAAGTCATGTGGTTTTTACATAATCAAAAGCCCCTTCCTTTATTTATGGGTAATTTGAATCCTGCCAGTATAATAATAGGTTATGACGGAAAGATTTCTCTGGTAAGTTTCGGCATAAATAAATATATCAATCAAACAAATTATACGAGAGCAGGTTTTTCAGCCCCGGAAGCATACAGGAATAAGATTACTCCTTTATCTGATATATTTAGTCTTGGAAATATACTTTATTATATGATTACAGGTTTAAACCCCGGTATTTCCCGCCATACAAATTATGAGCTTCCCTCTGTAAGAACGATAAATCCGGATATTTCCGTATCTTTGGAACAGATAGTAAAGAAGTCTATAGATATAGAACCTTTTGCGCGATTTGATAATATGAAAGACATGAAACATGCTCTTGAAAAATGCCTTGAATGTCCTGAATTTTATGTTAAAGAAAAGAAAAAAGACAGAGAGGAAGAAAAGATATTTGTATCTTCTACGCTGAGGATGCCCGGCAGTTTTAAGAAAGACATGGAACAGGTTCTGGGGGGGCTTAAAGAGACGAAAATACTGGACAGTGAAATTACACAGGAGCTTCCCAGGTCTGATGATGAACCTGTTTATGAAATAAGTTCCCGGAATCTGGATGAAGATCCTATGGAGAAGATTGCCAGGGAAAGACTGAAAAAAACAGAAAAACTAAAAGAAAAACAGAGACGTGCCTATGAAGCAGTAGAGGAAACTTATAAAGCAAAAGCATATGAACAGAAAAAGGAATTTATGAAATTTATAGTTCCTGTTACGATTATAGTTGTTTTAATAATCTGTATAATTATTTATGTTATCGTTCGTTCTTAGTACCATAACAGATATCTTAGTACCATAACAGATAAATTAGTAACCAAAATCTTATATCAGGGGTTACGCATTTTGTCATTGCGAGGAGCAAAGCGACGAAGCAATTCCAATGGTTTTCTGTTGTTATGACGGGATTGCTTCGCTTCGCTCGCAATGACTGGTTTTCTCCTGTTTTTTGCGTAAGTACTGTTATATATCGTGACGCGTCACGCGTTACGCGTCACGCGTTACGGGAGCAGAAACTTTATATAAGCACATGATACGTAATTTTTTGGATACTCTTTTACCTGGTGTGGTACTTAGTGATAATAGAGAATAACGCCCTGTTCTCCTACAGCCCATCCCGTGTCGGGGGCGAGAAAGTAAAGATCGTGAAGATTTATTATAGTAGGACCTTTTTCAATTTCCCAGCTATGCCCGTTGTAATGCAATATTGTTCCCTTTTCTCCTGCAATCCATCCGTTATCATCTGAAATCATACATATGGCATTCAGATTTTCCGTTACGGGACTGATATAGCTCACCCAGGCTCTGCCATTGAAATGTATGATTGTTCCTCCTGCACCGCAGGCCCAGCCGTTATTTTCAGAGGCAAAATCCATAGAATTTAAGATGGAAGATGTGGGACTTGTAAGAGATACCCACTGTTTCCTGTGATATTCTATTATGGTTCCGTTCTGTCCCATAGCCCAACCTCTGTCAGGGGATATGAAATGGACTGCATTCAATGTATCGAAAACTGTCTGGGCCTTTTCTTTTTTCCATGATATATCATGAACTGTCCAGTCATAATAATGGATAATTCTCCCCGCGCTTCCTACTGCCCATCCGTCTGAAGGAGACAGGAAAAATACATCATTTAAATCATCCCCTGTAAGGGCATCTGCGCATATTTCCCATTTCTTTTTGTTGAAGTGAAGTATGGTGCCTGAGCCACCTGCTGCCCAACCTTCTCCTGAAGGTAGAAAACATATATCGCTTATCCAGTTGTTGTTAATATCTTTATCAACACCTTCCCAGAGTTTTCCGTTAAAATGAAAAAATCTTCCTGCACCTGTTTTTTCCATAATCCATCCGTCCCTGGGAGAGCGAAAAGCAACTGCTTTAAGAAAAGCATCTGTAGGCGAAGGAAATACATTCCAGCTTGGTATTACTGTAAAAGGGTGCTGTCCATGTCTATCGGGAGTAATAACTTTCAGTTTACCGCTTGAAGAACCGAGAGATATAACGGCTATTATCTGGTTTGTATTCCAGGATATAATTGTAGATTCCGTATCTCCGATTATTACACTTCCCTGTTCATCACCAAATCCCGAGCCTGTAATTACAATACTATCTCCTACTTTACCTTTTGAAGGGTTTACTTTTTTTATCTCCAGACCAGGTTTGATTTCCTGGGAAAATATCCCTGTTGAAAGGAGACACAGTAGTATTATATAAAAAAATGTTTTCCATACCATAGACATTCACCTCTTTAAAAATATTCTGTTGTAATAGTGAGTGGTAAATACAATGCTTCACTACCATCCTCGCACAATGTTATAGAAATATTTATGCCTGTCTGAATAAAATATTTATGGCTGACATTTTACTCCCAGATCTACATGGAATTTACTGGTAAGCTGTTTTGCTTCTCCTCCGTTTGCATCCATTATATATATATCCATGCTTTCTTTACGATTGGAAGAAAAGAATATATTTTTACCATCATTCGACCAGGAAGGTAGAATATCACTGGAAGAGCTGTTGGTTAATCTTGCGGAGCCGCTTCCGTCAGCATTCATTACATAAATAGATGATTTACGATTTTTTTCATATACACAATAGGCAATTTTTTTTCCGTCCGGTGACCAGCAGGGATTTCTCTCATCAACAGTATCTGTTGTAAGATCATGTATGTCCCCTCCTGATTTATTCATAATACATATATCATAATTACCATTGCGATTTGATTCAAATGCAATTTTTGTGCCATCATGGGACCAGTCAGGATTTCTGTTGTCATAACTATCTGCAAGAAGCTGCTGTTCTATATTGGTTTCCAGATTTCTTACAAATATTCCATATTTTTCTTCAGAAGCATTTTTAGACATGAACACAATTTCTTTATCATCCGGTGACCAGCATGGAGAACAATCATCATAGTTGTTTTCCGTCAGTCTTTTAACATCCCCTTTTTCCATGTCTCTTATATAAAGTTCAAATGTCCGAATATCCCTGTCCGAATTATCTTTTGTAGATTCGAAGGCTATCTGTTTGCCGTCACGGGACCAGGCAGGCGATCTTGTATAGGTGTTATAATATGTAAGTTGCTGCTGGTTTGTTCCGTCTATATTCATGACATAGATTTCCATATGACCTGTTCTGTCGGAATAGAATAATATTTTTTTGTGACTGTCTATTTTTACCGGTTCCTGCGGTTCATTTGCTGCGGGGGAAGAAGAAAATCTCGGCGTCGGAATTTTTCCCTGATTTGTTCCATTCTTATTGCAACCTGTTAAAAAAAATATACATAAAAATATTACTATGAGTTTTTTCAATTTCTATCTCCTCTCTTGAAAAACAGATTAAATAATCAGGAGGAAGCTATAACCCCTGACTTTAAACATGGTTCTGTATAGTCAGGTTCTGCAGACTTCATCTGATAGCCGTCTTATTCTTGATGGTTCTTTACGTTTCCAGATTACTTTCTTCAAGATCTCTGATTAAATATTTTATTATACCGAGAATTGTTATTTCTCTGTGCCGTTCTTCATAGAAATTAAAAATAGCCTCTTTTCTGTTTAAGCCTGCCATCAATTTCCCTTCCACCCCTGAAAAAATGTGTTTAACAAGATATATTTTTTCTTTACAATCATAAAAAAGGCATAACTGTCCTTCTCTTTCCATTGCATCTTTTTTCTTCAGTAAGAGTTTATCTCCCGGGGATATTAGAGGTTCCATACCTTTTTTTTCCACTATAATTACTGCTTCCGTATCAATAAAAAAATCTCCCGGCAGATAAACATAACCTTCTATCCTTCCGTCATCGAAAAAATCTTTTTCCACTTTTGAAGAAAGGGAAAATACAGGCAATCTTTTCAGGTTTCTCACCAGTTCGGGAGAAGAACTGACATTGACACTTTTATATATTTTCTCTAACTGTTCCTGAAGTTTATTAAAACGGGTATCCAGATAATCACTCTGATTTAAATCAGAATACATATCTTCTTCTTCCTGAAAATATTCCAGAGTTTTTCCCAGGGCATGACACAGGGCATGCAGTGTTCCTTTTCCCGGATGCTGTTTGCCTTCTTCTATATCTTTTAATAATTCTTCAGGATAGCACATTGACATGGACAGATCGCTTATAGTATAGCCTTTTTCGAGACGGGCTCTTTTTATTTTATTTCCAAGATTGACTATAACCGGCTTCTTCTCTTCATTTTTTTCACTTACCGGCTGGGTAATTTTGAGATACTGCTGTACCTGCTGCTTGAAATCAGATGGCAATTTCCCTGCTTTTTCCAGCATTTCAAATTCATTTATCCCGAGAGATCTGGAAAGTTTTCTTAAGGTTTCTTCGGGAGGAATTCCTCTTTTCCCTGAAAGTATCTGTGATAAATAAGAATTAGAAATACCGGATTTTACCTCTACCTGTGTAAGGGTCAGCTGGTTTTTATCAATAAGTTCTCGCAAATATCTTCTGAACTCTTCTTCCGGGCTGAACTGTGCTTTACCGGCACTTTCAAGCATTTCTGCTTCAGATACACCGAGCGTTTTTGAAAGTTTAATCAAGGTTATTTCATTTGGTATGTCTCTTTTTCCGGCAAGTACCTGAGACATATAAGTGCTTGGTATGCCACTTCTCATTTCAATTTGAGATAGGGTCATCTGGCGACGTGCTATTAAATCTCTCAGATAGGTTCTGAAATCCATAATTATTGCCCTGATAAGGTTATTTTTTAGTCCTCCTTGAGCGACTTCCGGGCCTTTTTCACCCCCCTGTTTTATTTTAGAATATTATTTATTGACTGTAGCAAGAAATTTTTATAACGGATAATTCTTCAATATTAAAAGATTTTTCCCTGCTATTTGCAATGATAAAAATTTTTAAAAAAATTTTTTCAAAACCCCTTTACATTTGCAAGAATATATGTTAATATGTTTACAATAACAAGAGCATCTTCACAAAGTCCGCGAGAAAACCCCTTACTATAAGGGTTTTTTCTATAATTAAGGAAAATTTAAAAATTTAAATAAAAGGCTTGTCGATGTCTAGTAAAAAAAGAGCTAGCCCCCGCAAAACGACAACCTAGCTCTCCTGCTGGTTTCAACTAGGCAAGTCGAAAAGCCTTTTTCTTGTGAAAATTTAATGGATTTATATATACTATACTTGCATTAGTAAAATGTCAGTGAGAGAAGGTTTGAAAAGTCTGTGTTTACAGTGTGTAACATATTCTTTATAATAACCCAGGAGGTAACCGGATATGACGGCTATAAAAGAACAATTAAAAGTAAAAGACATATTTGATCAAAAAAATGATTTTTCTCCGGTAAGTCAGGTAATACTGGTAGATCTGGAAAAAGTGGAAAGAGTATTAAACAGTTTAAACAAAGATTCCTTCAGCAAAGATATTTATCCTCAGTTCATAGCCGGAGAGGATAAAGCATTGCAACCCGGTGTTGTAAAAGAAAGTCATCTTAAGAAACTCATCTCGATTTTTGGAGAGAAGAAATTTTCTTTATCAAAAAATGCCCTTCACAGGGCATTTTATTATTTATTCGAACATAATACTCATAATAATGGTAAGAGAGTTAAAGATAAACTTCTGAAGCTCATTTCTTTCGGATGTTCTTCTCGCTGTTCCCTGGGAAATTTTTCTATCCATTCAATTCATCATAAAAACAGATTTTTCGGGTGGCTTACCAAAGAGGAAATAGAAGCTAATTTTATGAAAATTCTGGAATCCCTCACCGATTTACATGAAATATTTAATCTCGAGAAAAAAGGTGATATACCTCCGGCTCTGACTTCCCGCATGTTAGAATATATGTATGGTGAGGAAACTGACTGTGATGTAAAAGAAATAGCAGGTCAATTTGAAGAAATGATAAAAGTTTTGTTTTATTCTTTCAGACGGGCTAATGAGTATAAACTTGATCTGGTAGTTATGGAAGAAGATATATGGTAGTAATTTGATACTTGCTCGAGCAAGATTTAAGAATTACTCCGTAATTGCTTTGATTTTCAGGGTTTATGTAGGAATCCCTATGTTTTTCTATGTAAATTCATAGTAAAAAATTCTACCATCTTCTTTGGAGATGGGCTTTGAAAATTCTTCTTTACTTTGGTTGTGAATGTAAGGGGCACAACAGAGTAGGAGGATTTTTTTTTTTATTCAAGAAATATTTTCATTGTGGTTATGTTTATTTTATAAGTTAATCAGAGTGAAAAGTGAAAAGTGAAAAATGAAAAGAATGGCATATTACTCACTATTCACTACTCACTATTCACTCTTTTTATTAAATATTAATGGTCAGCTCAGTGATGGAATGGTTAATAATAAAATGGTTAATAATAATAGAGAAGAAGAATTAAAACTTGTCAGAAAAATTAAAGAAGGTAATGATGAAGCCTGGAAACAATTTGTTTCAAATTACAGTAATCTGATATTCAGTGCTATTCGTCAATGGTGCCAGCCTTATTGCCGTAAATTTTACCAGGGTTGTCCCTGGAATATTACTTCATCTTCTTTTCATGGAGATACATGTAATGAAGTAATGGATATGTATCTTTTTTCTCTTGAAGCTATAAGCAAAAGGATTGTAAAATTTCGCGGTGAAAGCCGTCTTTCTACATTTACTATAGCCAGTATGAAATATATTAAACTGGATTATTTCAGAGAAAAATACGGACGATTACAGATTCCTCTTGCAATAAAAAAAACTTCGAAAATATGTCAGGAAGTTTATAAATTCCTGTGCAGAGGTAAAGAAAAGGAAGATATAGCAAGCCAGTTGAATATCTCTCCTGAAGAAGTGAAAGAAATGGAAAAAAGAATAAGAGAAAAATTAAGGGAGAAAGGTCAGGAGTGGGAACATTTAGACGGATGGATTGCCCTGAAAAGTGAACCTCAACCTATTATTATTGAAGGTGATGATGAAGTCATAGATTTTACACCTTCTTATGAAGATATAAGCCCTGAAGAACGGGAAATAGCACAGTGTCTCAGAGAAGCTCTGGAAAAACTTCCTCCTCTTCAAATACGACTTCTTTACCTTCGTTTTCAGAAAAGGCTCTCGGTAGGAGATATTGCTTTAAAATATCTCAGGGTTTTACATATGAGTAATGAAAAACAAATTTATAAAGAAATAGATGAAGCACTCACGGATATAACTAAATTCATTAAATCTCATTATGAACTAAAGGAAGATGTTACACAGGAAATGAAAAAATATGTGAAAGAATTACTGGAAAAATTGATGTTAACTGATGAAGAAAAGAATGATTTATCCGCCTAATATGTTGTGGATACCGGGTAGTCTATGGCTCAATTGCCTGAGGGGTGATATGTATGAAAACGGAAAAAATATTTGCCACAGTATTTACAGAATTATCAGAGACCCATAAAGAAAATTGTCCCGACACAGAGACAATATGTGCTTATATTGATAATTCTCTGACTTTTAATGAAAGAAAAGGGTTTGAAAATCATTTAATTGACTGTTCCTGTTGTTTTAATTCTTATATTGATTTAAACGAAGAAATGGATAAGGTCAAAGAATTGGCAGCTCTTTCTCCCTCTTTTATGGGAAATAAATCTGAAGAGAAAGGATTTTTTTACAGACTGAATGTTTTATTTTCCATTATTAAAAGATCTTACTGGCTATCATGGTGCAGCAGTTTTGCTCTTGGTTCTGCAATAACTGTAATGGTTTTTCTATTCTGTATAAACAGAGAGGACTCTATTTTTTTCGGTTATCCTCAAACCGGATCTTCCGGCTATTCTTCTGTTAATTATGTTTTGACTGATGTTTCAGGTGAGGCTATAGCTCTTAAACATTGCAAAAATGGAGAGAGTTTTTTGCAACGTTCCATGATTGCAAAAGCTAAAGAGGAATTTCTTCAGTCTATAAAATTTAATCCCGATCAGTCAGAAGCTCACTGGTATCTCGGAGTCATTTACCGGGATGAAGGTAATTATAAGGAGGCAATCCATCACTGGAAACGTTATATGTCCATAAGTCCGAAAGTCGGATCTTATGAGGAAGCAAAGAAAAATTTAGAGAAAGTTCAGGAGTCATATAAATAAGGTTTTTCAGCAAGGGGTTGTGACATATGAGAAAAAAAATAATATATTTCATTATAATATATATCATTATTTTATGTCCCTGTGCCGTATATGCAAGAGATGTAACTGACATACTCTGGCCGGGAACAGATATATCTTCCGGTGATGAAGAAGAAGAAGGAATTTCTTCCTCTACAGTCGATAAAGCTGCAGAACCTTCATCTGAAGCTGCTAAAATTCTGGTACCTTCAGCACCTTCATATATATTACCGTCTCCTGTCGAAACTTATAGATACGGTCTTTCTGCCGATGCTCTTACAGGAGGATATGGTGCAACGGTAAATATGGAAAGGTATATAGCTGAATTGAATTTTGATGTGAAAGACGAGGACCTTGCAATGCTCAGAGAGCTTGGTTGCGAGATTGAAGTATATGTATTTAATATGATACAGATTCTTATCCCCGTAGATAGGGTGGAAACAGTGAGACATTTGAATTTTATCAAATTTTTACGTTCCCCCTTTTCCGATATAGAAGAGAACTCGAAAATATTTAAACAATTCGCTTCTGCAGGAGTAGAAGAATTTTCTTCACTCCAGTTAAATGAAGCCCATAAAAAAGGGTATATGGGACAGGGCGTTAAGGTTGCCATAGTTGATACTGCTTTTGAGCCATCCCATCCTGTTTTTCGTAAAAATGTTTATTATACTTTATCTTTTCGAAGTCATGATAAAAATATAATGGAGGGAGACATAGACCATGGCAATGCAGTCACAGAGATAGTGACACGTATCGCACCGAAAACCAAAATCATTCTTGTTAATTTTCAAACAGATGTAGAATATATTAAAGCTTTAAAAGAATTAATAAATATGACAGGCAGCAAAAAACCTGATGTAATAGTTACTGCAGTAAATATCATTCTCCCCGATGATTATTATGACGGAAGCGGAATAAGAGCAGGTCTTGCCAGGCTTGCCAGAGAGAGAGGTATAACAATAGTTTCTTCTGCAGGTAATAACGCCCAGACCCATTATATGGGAACCTTTAATGATGCAAATGGTAACTCGTTGAATAACTTTACCTCCAGAGATGATACCCTGGAAGTAGATCTTAAGAGAGGCGACAGAATAAGGGTTGTCATGTCATGGAAGGATAACTGGAAAACCCCTTTATCCGATCTGGATCTCGGCATTTTTAATGATAACCTTCGACCTCTGGCTGTTTCTACAATCAGGCAGAAGGGGCTTAAAGCACCTCCTTATGAAATAGTAGATATTACAGCTTCTTACAGCGGAGTCTACCATGTGGCGGTAAAAAAGATAAAAGCCGTTGAAGGCCTTCCTTTCATGATTTATATCTACAGTATGACAGCGAGCAATATGGAGTATTTTAACCCAGAAACAAGTCTTGACCCGGGTCTTCCTCCTGCTTCTGATACTATTACAGTAGGTTCTGTTCAGAGTACATATCCATGTAAGCTTGAACCCTGGAGCAGCCAGGGACGAACAACAGATAATCGTATGAAACCCGATCTTGTGGCTCTCGGAGGGATTTATTGCAATTCCATTCATTCTGTATTTTCAGGCACTTCTTCCTCTGCCCCGCAGGTAGCAGGAGCAATAGCTCTGCTATTAAGCAAAAACCATGACCTTTCTCCGGACAAGTTAAAAGATATTCTAAAAAAAACTGCCCATGATCTCGGCCCGCCGGGAGAAGATCCTGTTTTTGGTGCGGGACTCCTGAATATATATAAAGCTATGCTTGTAATTTAGGATTTTATCCTTTTTCTAAAGAAATTTTTCACAGAATACTCAGAGTGAAAAGTGAAAAAATGGGATTTTACTTACCTTTCACTATTCACTACTCACTATTCACTAATTAATAGATTTACAAAATTAAGTACAATTTTCAGTAAAAGTGAAACTACCTGGCGTAAAAAACACTATCTTTTATGTGAAACTATTCATAAGAAATTTTCCATTTGCAAAAAAATATGCTATAATCTTAATGTCATAATTTAAGAGCATATGAATTTTCACTTTTTATACCGTAAATTAAGCGTTAGATAAAATTTTATTTTTCCATTAGAAAAGGATAGATGAAATGTTTTACAACAGACAGAGAAATGATGGTATATTATTATATTATAAACCAAGTTGTTTTATTTCCCGGAGGGCAAGGGATTTTCTTATTAAAAAAGGACTTACTTTCAAGGAACGTAATTTAGAAAAACATCCTCTGAAAGAAGATGAATTACGAAGACTTATGCTTGGGCATTCGGCAGAAGAGTTTATATCGAAAACATGTAAAAAATATAAAGAACTTAACCTGGAACATGAATATCTTACAGGAGAAGAAATGTTGAAACTTATAGCTAAAGAACCTTCCCTGCTAAAAAGACCTATTATATTAAAAGGAGATGAGATTATAATAGGCTATTGCAGAAAGAGAGTTGAACCATATCTGACCGGTTAAGAAATAGTTCGGATTCGAAACATTGTTCTGTAATACAGAATAATAAGTCAGGAGTCGAAATAGAACTATGTCTTAAGGTCAATCTATATGAAAATTCATTTTTTATGGTTATGGGTACATACGGAGAAGCTTGAAAACTGAAGCCAACCGGATAGGTGACTTTAAAATGTATATGATTATGTCCTTATGAGATGTTCAGAGTGTAATACAAAAATTTTTCTTGAAGACTCTAAATGTCCTTCCTGTGGTGTAAAAATTAAATGTAAAATTTACAGAAATAGTCCGAAATTTATTATTTCCATAATAGTACCTATTATTATTATTCCATCTGTAGGAATATGGTTTATAATGGGATTTAATATTTTTTACTGGATTATAGTTCTGTTAATAGCATGTTTGACTACAGGATGGGGTATTCTATCATATTTAATTAAATTTTCACTTGATGATAGATCTATAACTTTTTATCATCCTTTTAAAAAACCTGTCATTATTAACTGGGAAGATGTGGATGAATTTACAGTATATAAAGAAAATGAAAGGAAACGTATATTCCCCAGGAAGATTTACACGATTAAGTCGAAAAAAACTGATAAATTTATAGCTTTTTCTGAAATGAAACATTCTATGGAAGGCTATTCCCGCTTTATAGCTACTATAGTAGCAAGAACAAAAAAATATCCTCAACAATGAGCAGGAAATGGAATTTTTATATATGTGTTTTTACGTCTACCTTTACAAGACCATGATGAACTGCTATCATACCGGCCTGAAATCTATCCGTTACATTTAATTTATCCATGATTCTACTTATATGGGTTTTTACTGTTTTAATGCTTATAAGAAGTTTATGTGATATCTGATCATTACTCATGCCTATGCCGAGTAATTTTAAGATTTCTATTTCTCTTTTAGTTAAAGATGAGAGTTCTTCCGATTTATTAAGTACTTTATTTTCTTCTGCTTTTTCAGAAAGTCTTGTAAATTCTTCCAGTAATTTCGTGGCAATCTTGGGTTCTATCGGGGAATCACCTTTGTAAGCCAGTCTGATAGCTTTGGTAATTTCATCAGGTTCTACATTTTTCAATAAATATCCTGCAGCTCCGACTCTGAATGAATCTACAACATAATGATCATCGTCATAGGCAGAGAGCATAATGATTTTTATATCAGGTTTTAATTTTAAAATTTCTTTTGTCAATTTTATTCCGTTTTCTTTTGCAAGTTTTATATCCATTAAAATAACATCAATAGACTTGCTGAGAACCAGTTTGAGAGTATGACTGGCATCCTGGGCTTCTCCTACTACATCCATGTCTTCCTGACGGGATATAACACTTTTTAATAGTTTACAGAATAAAACCTGATCATCAACTATAAGTATTTTTATCTTATTCATAAATGGTGAGACGTGAGATGCGAATGATTCTGTCACTTCTCACTTCTCACTTCTCACTCCTCATTGCAGGGAATATATTTTTCCGTCTACAGAACCTACATATAAAAAACCATCCACTATAGAGGGAGATGAATCTACTTCGCTTCCCGTTTTGTATTCCCACTGTTTTTTCCCTGTCTCTGTATTTAATGCGTAAATTGTTCCGTCATCTGAACCTGTATAAACTATTCCTCCTGCTACTGACGGAGATGAATCTACGGCATTTTCAGTTTCATAGGTCCATTTCAATGCACCTGTCTGTGCATCAAGAGAATAAATACATGTATCGAAAGAACCTATATATACTGCTCCATCTGCTACAGCAGGTGAGGATTGGACAAAAGATTGGGCTTTAAAAGCCCATTTTTGATAACCCATATCCACGTCCAGGGCATAAACTTTATTGTCTGATGAACCTATATATAAAAGTTTTCCGCTTATTGCAGGAGAGGATACTATATAATCACCTGTTACGAAGGACCATATAAGTTTTCCCGTACTCGTATCAAGAGCATATATTTTCCCGTCATTTGAAGCAATATAAACCAGTTCACCCCATATAGCAGGTGAGGATACAACTGCATCTCCTGTCTGAAATTTCCATTTCAGCTGGGCATTTTTTATATTTATAGCATAAAATAAACTGTCATTGGAGCCTATAAAGGCAGTATCTTCAAATATTACCGGCGAAGATTCAATCCATCCCCTGGTTTTAAAAGACCATTTTTTCTGGCCGTTATTGGCGTCTATAGCATAGAGATTGTAATCCTGAGAACCTATATAAACGGTATCTTCTATGATTGTGGGAGAAGAATTTATTTTACCTTCTGTACAAAAAGCCCATTTAAGACTCCCGTCTTTCGCATCCAGAGCATATAATTTTTTATCCTGTGAGCCTATATAAACAGTATTGTTTACTACTGAAGGAGAAGATGTAACAGGGCCATTGGTTTGAAAAACCCATTTTTCAACACCGGATTCAATAGGTCTGCTCTGTATGGAACCTGTACGCTGTATATTAGCTCTGTGTGTATACCATTGATTCACAACTTATCAGGCAAAAAAATCAGTATAAATTATTTTTTGCCCATGCTCCTTTCTATAGTTCAGCTTTTTAAAATTTTCGACTGTGCCATAAATTTTGTGTAAACCTCTCTTAAAGCCTTACTGTATGGTAATTTTACACAAAATATCTCACACCTTCCATTAAAAAAAATTTTATATCCCTTTATTATACTTTACTTTTTTTATCTTATCAATCTCCCATTATATAATTTATAATTGAGATGGTGTTTTTTTACGACAGGTAGTTTCATTTTTACTGGAAATTGCACTTAATTTTGTAAATCTATT
>JBEHWO010000158.1:0-13929 GCA_040217695.1 Vulcanimicrobiota bacterium
TATCATCAGGGCTTAATTCCAGTGCTTTTTCGTATTCTGCCAGAGCTTTATCAAAATCTTTCTTCATAAAATAAATATCACCGCAGGCTTTCCTGGCTTTAAAGAGGGCAGGATTTAATATCAGTGCCTGTTCATATTCAGCAAGGGCTGACTGATATTTTTTATGGGAAAAATAATCATCACCTTTTTTAATATAATTGTTTATTGTAAATCTCTGGTAGTATTTATAAGCAAAAAATCCTCCTGCCAGAATAAAAACTATAAAAAGAGGAATTACTATAAATATTAAGGGAGAGGTTTTCTTAATTTTGTCTTCTTCCTTCACAATCTCTTTTTTTACGTCCTTTATTGTATCCTTTTTTATTTCCTTTACCGAATAAAACTGTGTGGAAGTTGCTGCAAATTTAATTTCTATTTTTTCTTTAAGCTCTATGCCTTCAGCAATAGCAGTAATAATGACAGCACCGGGAACTGACGAAGATATTTCACATGCAGCATGTCCATCTTCATCTGTAGGAGCGGTTTCAAAATTATCTACATTCCTGCCGGAGGAGAATTTTACAGAAATCTCAGGGACAGGTTTCCGGAATTTGTCCAGGATGGTAATATCAATAAGGGCTGTATCTTCACCGTTTGCATCAATCATGGAAGGTCCTGAAAGTTTCATACAGGAATTTTCTCTGTCAGGAAGGCTCTGTGTGAAGGTTATTTTTAAGTTTTCGGCAAGTATTTTACCTGTGTTTTTATCTACTACTGTAATAAATGTTTCTCCCGGAAATACCGATGTTATTTTTCCCCTCATAAGACCCGGTTCTAAAAGAGACGGTTGATTGATCTCATCATCATCGGGCCTGGAAGAAGAAATTAATATATTTCCTTCAACTGAATTTGCAGAATGTTCAGGTATTTTGACATCTATATATGCCACTTCTCCCGCTGCCGGAGAAGAAGGATTTATTGAAATCACAAAAGGAATTTCATTACTTCCACCGGAAGGAGTTGCAGGTACGGAAGATAATCTCTCTATTATCTCTCTGCCTTTATTAACATTAAGAGGATTATCAGAACGTTCAACTATTTTATTTAAAATCTTTATTGCGTCAGGAATGAGTCCCATTTTTTCATAACAGAATGAAAGGGAAAAAAGAATTTCTTCATTTTCATCATCATATTCCTGTGCTTTTTTATATTGAAAACTGGCTTCCAGATATTCTCCTTTATGTTCATAATGTTTACCTTCTCTGATAAATTCTACTGATTTCTTTTTATTTTTGATTTTCACCAGAGCTTCTTTCATATCTTTTGCAGAAGAAAATCTATCCTCTATTTTCATTTTTACAGCATGAAGTATTACATCGGAGAGATCTTCTGATACATCCGGGTTAAACTTGCTGGCAGCAGGAAAATTAGGAAACTTTTCTTCCGGGTGTACTTTAGTAAGAAGGTAATCCATTGTTACTCCCAGTGAGTAAATATCAGATCTTGGTTCTGCCTTACCCATCCACTGTTCGGGAGGAGCATAACCTTTCGTGAGGAGGGCATGAATGGTGGTTTTATTTCCTCCTTCGAAGACTCTGGCTATACCGAAATCTATAAGTTTCAACTCATCTTTTTCATTGATCATAATGTTTTCCGGTTTCAAATCACGAAACACAACAGGTCTCGGGAGATTGTGAAGATAATCCAGCACATTACAGATAGTAATACCCCAGTCAAGAACGGTCTCTTCAGGTAAATATTCATCGGCAGGGAGTTTTCTCAGTCTATCTTTCAGAGTTTCACCTTTTATATATTCCATAACAAGGTAATGTCTTTTATTGGCAGTAAAGAAATGTGATATAGACGGTATATTGGGGTGATCTATCTTTGCCAGCATATTTGCTTCTTCTCTGAAACTTCTCTCTATTATTTCCGGGTCTCCCCCCTGTTCGTACATTTCCTTCATAGCCCAGAATTTACCCCTGAGTGTTGCATCTTTAACCAGATATACAACACCGAAACCTCCTGCAGCAATTCCCTTGACAACTATATAACGATCTTCAAGCACTCTTCCGAGAGATGCAAAGGCTCTGAGTCTTTTCAGAGTCTTTTTCTTATACTCTATTACCATGTATCTCTTACTTTCATGGACGAAAAAATCCAGCACTTTGGAAGAATCCGGTTTACTTTCTATAGATTCCATATTTTTCACGGTAGTGGTAAATTCGTTTAACAGAGTATGTTCTATTGTATCGTCTACATCTTCTTTTATTTCTTTCACAATACAATCTTCTTCACTGGCTGTATCTCTCGCAAGATAAATAGTCCCCGTTAGATCTTCTGCAAGAGCTTCCATTACCTTATATCTGTTTTTAAGTAAATCTTCTGAATCATAATTAATATCTGACATTGTTTATCACCCCTGGAGAATCGTGACGCGTAACGCGTAACGCGTGACGCGTGGATTATTCTCATCTTTCGCTGCATCCATACCTTCATGACGGTTACCATTTATTAATACCATAATTGCAATATTTCACATGGTCACTGCTCACCGGTCACTGCTCACACACTCCTGGCACACCTGAAACCTATAGTAGGGCCGAATTCTCCGGGAAATATCTTATTTCTTACAGGAACGCCTATAGCTTTTAATTCAGTACTGTAATCTCCGCCTCTGATGGATATTTCCCTGTCTTCATCTCCCGGCGGGTAGGGACCGCTATAAGGATATTTCTCATAATAATCATTGGTCCATTCCCAGGTATTACCAAGCATATTCATAACACCATATGGACTCTGACCTTCAGGGAAACTATCTACCGAGACAGTATGTGCTTTTGCATTTTCTTCACTGCATGTTCTGGAAGAATCCCATTTTTTACCCCATGGATAAAGAAGTCCTTCTTCTCCTCTGGCAGCTTTTTCCCATTCCGCTTCAGAAGGCAACCTTTTCCCGACCCAGTAAGCATAGGCATCTGCATCATCATAGCTGACACCTGTGACAGGATAATATTCTTTACCGGCAGTGAAATATTCCTTCCAGTTTCCTTTCGGTTCATAACCTGTAACCCTTATAAAATCTTCATATTGAAAATTTGTAACGGCATATCTGTCAATATAGAAAGATTCTATATGGACTTTGTGCATGGGATTGGCATCACATTCAATATGGTCAACACCCATCCAGAAAGGCCCTCCTTCTATAAAAACCATATCTTCATCAAGTGATTGAGGCGTATTATGAGTGGTTTCTATTTTTTCTCTACCCTCTGTGGAAACTTTCTTTTCTTTCGGCACCATAGGTACTTTACTCTGTTTGAACAATAATACTGTTTCAGAACCAAGCTTGATCTTATCTCCGTCCACAAGAGGTCTTGGTTCAACAACCTGAACACCGTTAAGGATTGTCACATTCGATTCTTTTTCATTTATCAGGAAATATTCCTTATCTTTTTTCTCTACAAAGGCATGAGACCGTGATACACTTCTATCCTTTTCAGACAGTTCTATCTCTTTTGTCGTATCAGCTTTCTTACTTTTTCTTCCTATATAATTTTTATCTTTTGTCAGATGAAAAATCTTTCCTTTATCGGGACCTTCCAGGATTTCAACCTCACAGGAAGCCCTGACAATACTTTCCATACCAAGATAACTGTATTCCAGTATTGTAGTTCCTATTTCTATCAAGTCTCCGTTTTCAAGGCCTTTTTTCATTACAGGCATATCATTTACGAGTATATCATAATGTTCATCTTCCAGATTAATACACAGCCAGTCACTTTCAAAGGATAAACTTCCATGACTGTCAGAAATACTATCATCGGAAAGTTCTATATCTTTTCTGAGCTTGCCTTTACTGCCTATAATAAGTTTTCCCTGAACCATTTCTTTACTTACAATAAAGACACGGCCTTCGTCAGGGCCGCTTATCACCTTAAATTTATGGGCATCTTTCCAGGCAGCAACCATGGTTTGATCCATTATGGTTCTGTCATCTTCTTCATCTTCTTCATCTTCTTCACGGAGAACAGGCTTGGGAGGAAGGGATATTTTTCTCTCACTATCTTTTTTAAATCTGGAAAAATCAGGTCTGATAGTTTCTTCTCCGCCATCATGACTTCTCGGACGAAAAGCTCCGTGAGTTTTTCTCTTTCCGGACAGTTCATCAGGTAATTTTCTTTCTTCATCTCCCGCCTTACCTCCGGAAGGAGTCCTGTAAGACACAGGTTCCCCTTCTTTTTCTCCGTCTCTTGGCCGAAAAATTCCTGCACTTCTCTGTCCGGGAGGTTTTACGCTCTGCTCTTCTATATATTCACAGACAACCTCTTCATCAAGATAATTCGTTGCCTGAGGGGTTTTCGGTCTGCTGCGAAATTCCCTGATTGCTTCATCTTCATCTGACACACCACCGGCCAGTTCACCGATTTTACTGTGTCTGAGAGGATGAGGAATATTCTGCGAAAGACTTCCGCCGGGCGCTTTAACCTGACCGATTCTACGGGGAAGAGTTATTTCATCACCCTGTTCTTCCACTATATGCTTACCGGATACAGGATGAGGAATATCCCGGGAAAGACCTCCGCCGGGTGTCTTAACCTGACCGATTCTTCGGGGAAGAGTTATTTCATCACCCTCTTCGATATGTTTCCCGACACCATGTAATGCCGAAACTTCTGTAGCATCAATTCCGTCCTGATATGTTTTACCTACTATCATTTTAATATTGCCTATTCTCAGAACATCACCCTGTTCTAACATAGTAAATTCATCGGAAGAAATTTCCTTATTATTCACAAACGTAGGGTTTGCTGCTCCTTTTGTATGAACTATTCCGAATGTCCTCTCTTTTGCCATCCATTTCAGAGTGGCCTGATCAGGAGAAACAAAGGAGGAATCCAGTAAAAGCCAGCCTTTCTTCTCAATTACCGTAAGTTTACCTATAGAAATAATGGGTCTGTTTAATTCAAATTTCTTTCCTTCTTCAAGACCTGATATGACCTTTAATATATAACCGGTTTCTATTAATTCTATCTCCTCCTCTATAAAAACCGGAGGAGGAGGTATTTCTTCCCGGGCCGGAAAGGAAATTTCTGTCTGACTCTGTTCGTAAGAAACCTGTGACAGCTCACAGGGAATTTTCCTGCGGTATACAATAACATTCTTTCCCATGATTATCTGATTTCCTTCTGTAAGAAGAGTTGGCCCTGTCAGCATTCTTCCGTCTACGATAGTGGGGTTTTTAGTGCCTGCAACGAAATTAAGTATATGAACATTATGTTCCGGACTCCAGGAAATTCTTGCCTGTTCCGTAGATATAGTGGCTTCTATATCTGTTATTAATATATCTGTTGTTCTGTTATCTCCCGGGAGCCTTCTGCCTATAGCTACAGGATTACAGCCCAGTTCAAAGGTTTTACCTCTTTCATCACCATCGAGCATATAAAGTTCATAGGTTATATTTTCCGGTGGTTTTTCAGGGACTTCACCTTTTCCTCCTGTGAACTTGGAGAATAATCTGGAAAAAAGACCCTGTTCTTTTTTTGCCATATTCAAATTCACCTCTTGATATTCTTCATTATTATTTTCAAATTCTGTTTCTTCTGTATCAAATTCTATATAAGTACCTTCATCTCTTTCACAGGTAGAATTCGCACTTTCTGGCATTTTCCCTTTAAGAACAAGATACATTTCATCTGCAGAGGAAAATCTATGTTCCGGTAAGAAATTTAACGCTTTTTGCACAACATATTCCGTAAATTCAGATACATCAGGCCTTATTTTTCTTACGGGAACAAATCTAAAAGGTTCACTTTCACGTGCAGTAAGAAGGAAATGCATTGTTGCACCAAGTGAATAAATATCGCTTCTTGCTTCAGGACGTCCGTTAAACTGTTCCATAGACGTATAGGCACCTGTACCAACAGAGGTTTTTATACTGCCTGTATCACAAATAGTTCGTGCAAGACCGAAATCTACAAGAAAAAGTCTGCTGTCTTTATTCCTGAGAATAATATTGGCAGGATTTATATCTCTGTGAAGAACGGGAGGCGTTCTGGAGTGCAAATAGCAAAGAATATCACATATTTGCATGGCCCATGTAAGAACAATCGTTTCATTCAGGCCTTCTCCGCCATAGTCCGTAACAATCGTAAAAAGATCTTTTCCGTCTATATAATCCATAATAAGATAATAATAATCATTGCCGGTGGTAAAAAAATCAATCATTTCCGGTATGGAAGGATGTTCCAGGTCAACAAGCAGACCTGCTTCTTCCATAAAACGATTAACCATATAAGCTTCTACATCATGCACTTCCGAATCATCTGACATGTGTCTTAGAAAAAGCTCTTTTACGGCACATGTATTTCCTCTGTCTCTATCAAAAGCCCTGTAAACGGCTCCCATTCCTCCGGCTTTTATAGAATTTAATATTTCATATCTATTATTCAACAGAGTTCCTTCCGGTAACCCGTGAATAAAAAAACCGCAGGCAGAACAGATATTTTTGTCTCTATAAATTTCATTATTACAGCATGGACAAAACATAAGACTTACCTCTCGGGAATCGTGACGCGTAACGCGTGACGCGAGGACAGATTTTCGACTGAGTCAGTCATAATCATTTGCAGGGTATCTTTACATCAGACAGAACTATTTTGTCACAGAAATCTCTATTCTATTCATAGTAATTCCTGTAACGGAAATCTTCGGCTCCGAAATTTTCAACAGCTCACCTGCAAGACCATCGGATGTGCCTATATATTCTACATCAATGATAGCTATGGAATTTTCAAAAGATCTCGGATAAACATGGTCGCATGTAACAGGATTTTGTTTCAAATTTTCTATTATTCTGTCACGGGACGTAAAATCACAGTTACTTACAATAATCTGTACGGACCTGTGAGAATTACTCAGAACAGTATATTTTACAGGTATGTCCCAGACAAGATCTTTTACTATTATATCTGCCATCTTCTTTATTGCTTTATTTCCTGCCTCTTCTTTAGACAGACTTGTACCTTTCCGAGTGAGGGTTTTCGCAAGTATTATCTGTCCTGTATCAGATATAACAACCCTTATGTCACATCTTGCACTGGAGGTAATTACAGTATTCTGGGAAGTAGACATCTGTCCTACAAATTCTGTTGCAACTTTGCCTATAATTATTATATCTGATTGAAGTCTTTTGCCTAAAGTTGCAGCAGATATAAGATCACCTGTAAGTCCTTTTTTTGCTTCATCTGTTTCCCTTATTGCATTTATCTGGCTCTGGTCTATGAGATGATAATGGTTATCGCTGAGAGAACTGTTCAGAGTGCTTTCCGTAATAAAGCCTTTCTTTTCAAAATTTACTTCTTCTATTAAAACCATTACCCGGGGATTACCGAAACTGCTCCATTCAAATTTTTTTAATATTTCATCATCTGAAAGTTTTTTTATTTCGGAAGGAGCCGTAGCAACAGTTGCCGTAACGACAGTCTTTTCCCTGACATGAAGTGAACCTGACTTATTGAAAAACTCAACTGTTCCTCTTATTACTGTAATGGTAGAAGAATTTTCCGTACTTTCAATTTCCAGTTCCGTACCTTTTATAACGGCAGTTCCTGCCTGTGTGATAATATTTAAATTACTGCCATCTTTTATATTACCCCATAATTTACCTGAAGACATATTTATTTTTTCTTTTTCACTGAATTCAATTTCTGTAGAAGAACCGATCTTTAAATTACTCCCGTCGGAAAGAACCATTTTACATCGGCTGTTATCACCGCTTATGAGTTTATCCTTCAGGGATATAATATCTCCTGTTTTTATATGGATATTTTCTCCGCTGTCTGAAGGCAAAACCTCAACAGATCCCTCAAGGTCTGTAATGATAACGGCAGTATCAGGGGAAAAAACAAAATTATCCAGACCCCGGCTTTCTTTAAAGGCCATAGACGGGAATGAAGTAATCACAATTAACAGGATGGAACAGATCAATTTGTACATAAAAATACTCCCTTTCTATACAACATTTATATGGAAAATCAGAATTTTCCTTAACATTTCATTTTTTTCAAAACATTCATTTCATTATAATTATACCTGTTTTATATATTCTTATGCAAGAAAAATATTTCTAAAAATTATATTCGTGTAAAAAAATGACAGGTGATTTTATATATAAATGAAAATTAAGTACTGAGATGAGCATAAATAATAAATATATGCTCTCGTGACGCGTAACGCGTAACGCGTGACGGGAGGAAAACCTTTATTACATGCTTATGCTTATGCTCAGGTCAGTAATAGATTTATGAAATCAATTATAATTTCCAGCACGCGTTACGCGTTACGATTTTCATATAAATTACAGGTATAATAAAATATTCAGCCCCATAAAAAGAAGGACTTTTCTTATAACTATAAGAATTTTTTTAATAAAAAATACAGGGAGGGGATTTTTCATGTCAGATAATTCGTCAGAACTTCAAAAAAAGCTGGAAGAACTTCAAAAAGAATATGATATAACTTTCCTCAGACTGAGAGATGTTACAAAAGAAAGAGATATACTGAAATCCAGGCTGGAAGAAATTTCCTTTGAAGAAAGAGTAAGAGAATTAATGGAACTTCTGAACACTACTATGACTGTGGCAGAACCTGAAGGCTATATTTATTTAATAAAATCAACACTCAGAACTATAAGAAAACTTCTGAATGCCGAATGGAGTTCCATACTGCTTTTAGATAAGAAAACAAAAGAACTGGTTCTTGAAACAGACCCTGACAGAGAAAAACCGATGGTATTCAGATTTCCTGTCGGGGAAGGCATAGCAGGAGCAGTGGCAGTTACAGGAGAACCTGTAATTGCAGCAGATATTCAATCTGACCCGAGATGGAAAAAAGATATAGCCGAAGCAACAGGATATCATCCCGGATCAATTCTCTGCGTACCTCTTATTTATAATGAAGATATAATAGGAGTGGTAGAAGCTTTTGATAAAATTAACAATGAACCATTTACGATTGAAGACATGAATCTTCTCACAACAATGTCGGATTTACTAGCCACTCTTGTATATAATATGAGTATATACAGGGATATAAGTTTTTTATTTTTAGCTACCTTGAAGCAAATATCTTCACGGACAATCATGGAATTAAAAGGAGAAGACCTTACGGAAAAAATAACTGAATATGCCACAAAACTGTCGAAAAAAATGGAACTGGGAGAAGCCTATCAGGAGACATTACATCTTGCGAAACTTGTTCATGAAATAGGAGAACATGGTCATCACAGCAGAGAGCTATGTAAAAAATTCCTCACATATTTTCTTGAATATATCCATAAGATAGAGAGAGATAATTGTAATAATTTATATGAGAATTACTGAGATGTATAAATAATACATATAAGCTTCTCGTGACGCGTAACGCGTGACGGGAGTAAGGATAATGGCTGTGCCTGTAAAACAGCCGGTGAAATCAGAAAAAAACTCCTGTAATTAATGAAACAACGGTATGTGACACTTTCTGAGAAATTCTTTAATCTGAAGTGTCACATCCTTTGATGTATCAATTACAAAATGTTCTTCTTCGAATGGTTCGAAGGTCTTTTTTACTTTTTTATAAACCTCCCATCCGGCATTACTTTCAGAGGTTTTATCATTCAGTCTCCTGAAAAGTCGTTCTTTCACTATATCTTCAGGACAGATGATTTCCAGAAAATAAATTTTTATGTCAGTCTTTTTTGCAAGATCTTTCACATATTGCCTCATAACCCCGGCAGAAAAAGATGCGTCAAAAAGAACGTTTTTATTTAATTCAATGAGAGGTTTTGCAGCATAACATACAATCCTGTAAGCCATAAGTATTTCCTCCCATGTAAGAGGTGCAGTGTCCTCATAGGTAAAGGTGCCGGAAGTATCTCTTAAAACATCTCTTCTGAGTTCATCTGTGCTGAAGCAATAAAAATCCAGATATTTACGAAGTTCTTCTCTTACCGTAGTCTTCCCTGTGCCGGGAAGGCCAAATAAAACTATGATCATGTCATTTATCCTTTACACATCGAAATCCTATCATAAAATTCCTTGTATCAGGGAATTCTGCGAGCTTAATAGATGCTCTCAGATAGGCGGGATTTTCATAGTACCATGACCCTCCTTTTAAAATTTTCTTCTCACCTTTTTCAGGCCCTTTCGGATTTTCAGAAGGACTGTAATTATAATAATCCTTTGAATACCAGTCAGAACACCATTCCCATACATTTCCCGACATATCCATAACTCTGAAAGGAGAAGCACCGTCAGGGATTTTCCCGACAGGTATTGTTCCCCGTCCGTTAAAGAAATCAGGCATAAACCCGACGAGATAGGACAGGTTTAATCTTGCATTATTACAGTAATTATCATTCCACTTATTGCCCCATGGAAAAATCCTTTTATCTGTTCCCCTGCAGGCATATTCCCATTCCGCTTCGGACGGCAGACGCTTACCTGCCCATGTTGCATAGGCTTTTGCATCATTCCATGTAACATGAACTACAGGATGATCCATTTTCCCCTTTACAGAACTTCCGGGCCCGAGAGGATGAGACCAGTCGGCACCTGAAACCTTCTTCCAGTCGGCACCTTCCCATAAAACTGAAAAACCTTCCCTTTCCGCATCTGTCTTATAGCCGGTAGAGTCAACAAATTTTTTAAACATTTCATTCGTAACTTCATATTTATCTATATAAAATTCTTTCACATATACTTCATGGGCAGTCAATTCATCGGTGAACCAGTTTCGTTCCACTTCTGTCCACCCTGCCTCTTTCGACATATTAACCGCATCGGAAAGCTCTTTTTCACTGCTTCCCATGGTAAATTTGCCGGCATGTATAAGGATCATATCATCTGATGGTACAGGAGAGGGTGTCGGTTTCACCGCAACCTTCTCTGTAGGCGAAGGTTTTGCAGGAGGATGACCTGCGGCAAGTTCTTTCTCGTAAGATATTTTTACATCTCCTGAACTTATACTTATGATTTTTTCAAGAGTTTTTTTATATTTCTGCAATTCTTTTTTACCGTAAAAGATATCCTTTGCCCGGGCCAGCCATTTAACAGCAGACTCAAACTTTCCCATATCCGCGTAACAGCTTCCCGTATTATAACATGCCTCACCCAGACCGGGCTGAAGCTCAAGGGCTTTTTTGTAATTCTTTATAGCCGCCTCATAACTTCTCATGGCATGATAGGCTTTCCCCATCTGATAATAGGCGTGACCACAGGAAGGATCTTTTTTTATAGCCTTCTCCAGCCCGGAAATAGCATCTTCATAAAGTCCTTTTTTTATGAGGCCTTCCGATTCATTTATAATCTTCTGAACCTCGGACGAAGTCTGAGCTTTTGTCAGATAAAAGCCTGAGAAAAATATTACAAGTAATATAAAAACAGTTATTTTAATAAATTTCATAATTTTCGTGCTCCGTGCTCCGTGACGCGTGACGCGTAATGCATGGTAATGCGTAATTCGCAGGGATTGAACCAGTCACGCGTTACGCGTTACGCGTTAGGAAACCTCAAATCCTACACTATAATAATAAATAATCATTTTACTATAAAACAAATTTATGCTATATATAATATAATATAACAGTGTTAAAAAAAAGTCGATAAGTTTTTATAAAAAATTCATATTATACATCACATAACTTTAGCGGAGGGCTCTGAAGAATGAAAATTATTCTCATAGATGACGATGAAAAACTTTTAAACCTTCTGGATGAATATCTTTCAACGAGTGACCTGGAAGTTTACAAAGCAACTTCAGGTATTAAAGGTCTTGAGATGATAAAAAAAGAAAAATTTGACATAGCAGTTCTGGATGTTATGATGCCGGGCCTTGACGGTATTGAGACTTTAAAGGAAATAATGAAATCTCACAGTTACCTTCCTGTCATTATGCTGACAGCAAGAGGTGATGAAACAGACAGGATAGTAGGACTTGAAGTGGGAGCAGACGATTATATGGTCAAACCTTTCAGTCCCAGAGAATTACTGGCAAGAATAAAGGCAGTGACAAGAAGGCAGACAAAAGTTAATACAGAAACAGAAAGTCCCGGTGATTTAATAGAACTGGACATAAATAAAAGAGAAGCTATATTCAATGGAAAACCTGTAGAATTAACAGGCGCCGAATTTGATATACTCACCATTCTGGTTCAAAACAGGGGTATAGTACTGTCAAGAGACAAAATTATGGATCTTGCAAGAGGCAAAGATTTTATGGCTTTTGATCGCTCTATAGATGTACACATAAGCCACTTAAGACAGAAACTTGAAAAAGATCCGAAAAATCCTGAAATTATAAAAACCATATGGGGTATAGGATATCTTTACAGCGGAGAATAGGGGGCAGTGAGCAGTTACCAGTGAAGACTGACTCAGGGAACGCGCATCACCCGTGACGCATCACGGGTCACGATTATAGTATCACGCATCACGATTTATAAGGAGCATATTTTATGAAAATCTCACGTTTATATATAAAACTCTACTTTTATTTTCTGGCTGTATTACTCATTATACTCGTGATAATTCCTGTCATATTTTTCTTTTCCGTAGAAAAACCTCACAAAAATCTGTTTGAAAAAAGAATGAATCTTTTTACTTCCATATTGTCAGATTCATTGTTTGAAAAAGATTTAAAGAAAACTATCAGTCATGTTGCAGAAAAAACAAATTCAGAGATAACAGTTTATGACAGTCATGGTAAAGTCACTGTAAGCTCATCTGATAAAACAGAAAATTTAACAGAAGAAATGATGAAAAGAGTAAAAAAACATGGTTCTTACAGAGAAATATCCAGAAAAAAGAAGCTGATTTTCTTTCTCACCACTCTTGAGAAACCTGCAGGTCATTATATATCTATTTCGGCAGAAACAGATGATGAAAACAGGAGACATCATTTTTTCCTGTGGCTCATATGTCTGTGTATATTACTTTCTCTGTTAATATATCCCCTTGCAATGAATATAACAAGACCGCTTGAAAGAATAACAGAAAAGGCAATAAAATTCTCCCATGGTGATTTCAGTGTTTTTGAAAAGAATAAAAAGAAAGAAAAGGGAGATGAAATAGCAGGACTCGAAAATGCTTTCAATCATATGGCAGGAGAGCTTATAGCCATGATAGAAGCAAAAAAAGAACTTCTTTCCGACATATCCCATGAACTGGGTTCTCCCCTTGCAAGAATGAAGGTTGCCCTGGAAATCATTCAGGATAAAATAGAAAAAAATAAAATCCCTTCTATGGAAAATATAAAAAGTCTTTCAGACGATATAGATGAAATGGCAGAACTGGTAAAAGAGCTCCTTGAATTTTCCAAGATGGATCTGACAACCTATACACTGGACATAAAATCTGTAAATATAGAAGAACTTGTTTCCATTTCTATTAAAAATTTTGAAAATCTTGCCTGTAAAAAAAATATTACAATAGAAATGAAAAAAGAAGGGGAAATATATGAAACATCGGGAGACGGGGAAAAAATATGCAGAGTTATCACAAATTTGCTGTCAAATGCCATTAAGTATTCTCCGGAGAATGGTAAAATTACGGTAATAGTGAAAGGTGAAAAGGAATTTTCTTCTGTTTCCGTAATAGATGAGGGCCCCGGTATAGGGAAAGAAAACAGTGAAAAAATATTTGAACCTTTTTTCAGAGAAGATCCTTCGAGAACAAGAGGGACAGGAGGGACAGGTCTGGGCCTTGCTATTGCTAAAAAGATAATAGATCTGCACGGTGGAAAAATATGGGTGGAAAACCCGGGGAAAGAAGGAGCAATTATAACATTTATCGTGACGCGTAACGCGGGAGCAAAAGCGTCATGTTTGCCCATGTCAAAATAATTTTCAAATTTCAGAAGAAATTATTATAAATACTATAAAATTTTTAAAAGGATTTTTCCATATTTGTT
>JBEHWO010000159.1:0-13921 GCA_040217695.1 Vulcanimicrobiota bacterium
ATAGGACATGCCGTCCCCATGCCCATAGTTATAAAGTCCAGAGATTATGATGAAAAATTCTATAAAGCCATGATGGAACAGGATTCTGACAGGAAAATGGATATCAATAAAATAATATCGAAATGGTAGTTATGTGATGCGTGATAATCGTGATGCGTAATGCGTGATGAGTAATGCGTGATGCGTGACGGGTAAGGTATCTCTTCACCGGTCACTGTTCACTGGTCACTGGTCACTGAATTAACGCTTCCTACCTTCAATTTCGGGAATGAATTTTTCAGGGATTTTATAAAATTTAACATACCTGTTATACTGCTTTCCGGGGGAGAAATGACATGAAAATACAGAGAAGGATCTATATTTAAATTCCTGAGCTGGACCATGCTGACAGGATATTTCTCCAGTAATCTGAACAGGGCATGACATTCCTCTTCTCTGTCGGTAAAACCGGGCATGACAAGCAGATTAATAGACAGAAAAATTTTTCCAGATACCTCGATAGAGGTCATTACATCCTTAAAAGAATAGGTCTGAGGTTTAAAATAAGCTTTATAATTATCTTCTCTGGCACTGTTAAGACCTATTCTTACACTGTCAAGACCGGCTTCTATTGCTTTTTTTATAATATGAGGGTTGCTGCCGTTGGTATTTAAATGAATTGTTCCTCTTTCTGTTCTGTTTCTTATCTCTTTTATTGCATTCACCAGGAGGTCTCCCCGCAGGGTAGGTTCTCCTTCACATCCCTGACCGAAACTCAATAGAGGTTTCTCTGCCCTGTTTAAATGATTTACACCTGTAGAAACAATCTCTTCCAGTGAAGGAGTAAAAATTATTCTGTTCTGAGGGGACGGAAATCCTGAAGACTCTTCCTTCTGGAAAGAAATACATCCGCAACATTGAGCGTTACAGACAGAGGAAATAGGAATTCCTCCTTCCCATCTTTCATAAAATATATTCTGTGCATTGTAACATTGATAATAAAGGGCACAGTGAGAAAGATGTTTTAACAGGCGGTTCCCCGGCTCTTTTTGAAGACGTTTTTTTATCTTTTTCTTTAAATCAGGAGTACTGTACCGTGACGGCTCCCACTGTTTCAGTTTTTCTGTTTCATGAGCTGCCACATAGAATCCGTTATCTTTAAAGCCTGTAAAGCTATAGGCAAATAAAGGAAGATGAGAAACATGTTTCTGTTCTTTATAAGCAGGCAGTAACAGTCTTGTATAACCGTTTGGCAACAGTACACTTACAGAAAAAATGCCTTCTTTAAAACCTGACATGGTTCTGAAACATTTCATTTTACCTCTGTATTTTCCCAATGGAAAACGTTCAGGCATGAGACTCAAAGAACTTCCGTAAGGTAAGGGGATCATTTCAGTATTCGACGCTTCCCTGAAAGACAAACCGTCAAAAGCCAGTGCTTCTATATCAGGATTATCATAGACCTGTCCGCATCGGTCAGAATAAACAATATTAAACATTTAGCTGGAGGAAATAAAATTAAATCTCTTTTCTGATAGAATATAAAGGTAACCCCGATACTATCATACCTCGCGTCACGCATCACGCGTTACGCATCACGATTTTAGTTATTTCCGATTAATCATTACACCTCACTTACTCATAGAAAGAGCTTCTCTGGATATAGTTTTAAGGAAATCCAGATTATTTTTAGTCTTTTTAATACGATCAATAAGAAGTTCGGTCATTTCAGTAGCATCAAAAACTGCAAAAGCCCTTCTGAGCAGCCATATTTTCTGAAGGTCACTTTCAGAAAGCAGCAGTTCTTCATGTCTGGTTCCGGATTTTTTAAGATCAATTGCAGGAAATATTCTTTTTTCTGCAAGTTTTCTTGAAAGTTCCAGTTCCATATTACCTGTGCCCTTAAATTCTTCATATATGACATCATCCATTTTACTTCCTGTTTCTATAAGGGCAGTGGCGATTATAGTAAGACTTCCGCCTTCTTCTATATTTCTTGCGGCACCGAAAAAGGCCTTTGGTTTAATCAGAGCCATAGTATCTATACCGCCTGAAAGAGTTCTTCCGCTTGTAGGAAGAGCAAGATTATAAGCTCTTGCAAGTCTTGTAAGACTGTCAAGTAGAATAACAACATCCCTTTTATGTTCTACCAGTCTCTTTGCTTTTTCCAGAATAAGTTCTGCCACGATGGTATGATTTTCCGGAGGTTCATCAAAGGTAGAACTTACCACTTCACCCTTGATAGATCTCTTCATGTCTGTTACTTCTTCAGGTCTTTCACCGATAAGCACTGCTATTATTGTAACTTCCGGATAATTGGTTGATATACCATGGGCAATCTTTTTGAGGAGTATAGTTTTACCTGCTTTCGGAGGGGCTACTATTAAAGCTCTCTGCCCTCTTCCGAGAGGAGACATAAAATCTATTAACCTGGCTTCCATTTCATCATGCACTGTTTCAAGGTTGAATCTATTATTGGGATATATGGGAGTTAATTTATCAAAGGGAACCCTGGCACGTGCATTATCAGCACTGTCTTCGTTCACAGTAATGACTTTCAGTAATCCGTAATATCTTTCCCCGTTCTTTGGCGGCCTTATCTGACCGAGTACCGTATCACCTGTGCAGAGATCAAACCTTTTGATCTGTGACTGAGAAACATAAATATCATCCGAACCGGGAAGATAACTGGAACGCCTCAAAAAGCCATATCCTTCCGGTAATATATCAAGCACTCCTCCGGCAAATATCAATCCTTTCTGCTGTGCCTCATTTTCCAGAATCCTGTGTATAAGGCTATTCTTCTTAAGATTATGATAACCTGTAAGACTTTTTTCCTTTGCTATGTCAAGCAAATCAGTCCTGCTCATATTTTCGAGCTCTTCAAATTCCATAAAAATCACCTCTTAATTATTTTCATTTAAGCTAATTATTTTCATTATATGTGTGGCTACCAACTGACCATATTACTGAGGTAAGCATAAATAATACATATATACTCTCGTGACGCGTGACGGGAGGAAAACGTTTATTAAATGCTTATGCTCAGGTCAATAATTTTCCTGTCTGTTAATAACATTTAAACAAAGGGCAAAGAGTAATATAGAGCCACCTCCCAGTACAAGATAATTTAAAAATAAACCGTTACAATTTCCTTCCATAGCTCTGGTAATACCGTCTACCAGATAATAACTGGGCAGGCACGCGGAGAGATGATGTAATAGCTTTGAATGTTCCGAAAGCACAAGCGGCACCATCAGACATATAAAAGCAAGAGAATTAATAGAATTTGCCGTACTTTGCGACGGAGATATAAATGCCACCAATACTCCCCAGCAGGAAAAAAATATGCCTCCAAGTAATAACATAGAAAATAGTACAGGTAAATTACCTGTCAATGACCTGTTTAAACAGAGCAACAGAAAAGCAGAAGAAAAACTCAATATAATACCGAGCAGTGCTTTACCTGTAATGAAATCATATATACTGGCAGGAGATACGAGTAATGCATCCAGTGTCTTTCTATCCTTTTCTTCAATCAAAGAAGATGTTGTTATTACGAGACTTCCCATAATGGTCAGAAGTATCCATAAGGGAAGAATATATTGTAACGTACCTCCTCTACCGTGCCTGTAAATCTTCTCTATCTTTACCTGCATAGGGAAAGGTTGTTTTGCATAGATTCTCATTAATTCGAATAATTCCATTAAAAGTATTTCTGACCCCTTTAAAGCTGGTTCATTAATTAAAATTCTGACTGCAGGCTGATTATTTTTCGAGAGATCTTCATCGAAATGTTCCGGCAAGATAATTACAAGTAAACAATTTTTATCATTAAGACTTACAGGGCCTTCTTCCTGATTTTTCAATAATTTTATGGAAAAAACGCCGGTCTTTTTTAAAAAATCAAAAAAACCTGATTTCCCGTTATCATAATATCCTATTCCCGGAAGACTATCTGAATAAGAAAAAGCACAGGTAAAAAGTAATGATAATACAACAGGAGTTGCCAGACTGATCCATACAGCCTTACTCCGGGTTACATCGATTAAATCCTTTAACAAAATAGCAAAAATACTATGGAAGGACATCCTTCACCTGTAATAAAAAATCGTGACGCGTAACGCGTGATGCGTGACGCGAGGCAAGATAAATATTTATATGAGAATGATGAAGTTTACAACTTCACTGGATACTGTTTCTTATATCTGGCTGTGACCGCTCCGGTCATGTCTGTCAGTTCTCTTTTACGTGAAACAAGAATCTATTAAAATATACAAAATTTATGTTTTCCAATACAAATTGCTGGCTGAATGCTTACTAATGAAAATGGAATGTATATAAATCTGAGGGTGGACGATTATACCTGTAAATCATCTATAACTTCTCAGTAGTAATTTCTGACATATAGCCTTTTTTTGATAACATGGTATTATAATCTTCGGCAAGAAACTTATCTCTTGTCCTGACAATAACCGTATATACAGTCTCTTTCCCTTTAATAATTTTATTGACTTCTACAGAACATTTTATGGCTGCTTTATTTAACACCTTTTTAGCCATATCTACGGCTTCTTCATAACGCCTGTATACAGGTCCTATCTGCACTATAGTTACATTGGGATTCGTATCAGGACTGAAAACCTTTACAGGATAACCATTACTTTCCAGTACTTTTTTTGTTTGATTGGCAAGAAACTCTCTGTCCTTTAGCTGATAAGTTACTGCTACAATAAACCCTTTATTTTCAGTTTTATAAACCACCTTTGAAACAATTTCTACATCTAAAGACTGGGCTTTAAATTCTTCAGCTACTTTCTCTGCTTTACCCTTATCCTGCCCGTAAAAAGAACAGTTAACCTTATATAAAACCTTTCCCATATCTACAGAGGAAAAGCCATATTTCCCAAGTAAAACCATCAATAAAGAGAATAAACTGATTATTCCGAAAAATACTATTAACCATTTTGGCGGTGATGGTATTAAGTTTTCTTTCATTTTTTAATTACCTGAATAATTTATCATCATATTTATTTACAGAGGGATTACCATAGAGGTCAATATTTTATATGTTCAACTTACTTATTCTAGCAAATCTATTATAATTAGTCAACTATAGATTACCTCGATTTGTAATTCTTAAAAAAACTTCTTCCAGTTTTGGTTCCTCAGAGTGTATGGCCAGAATGTTTCTGCTGCTTAAAAATTCTTTTATTTTATCACCTGTATCATCGCCGTCTACAGGTAAGGATATCACTCTGACAATTCCGTTATCTTCTATTTTAACATTAATGGTTCTTGAAGAATAAAGGTTTTTAAGGCTTTCCGTTCTATCAAGAGCAATTATATTACCTTTATCTATTATAGCAACACGATTGCACAGCAGTTCAGCTTCTTCCAGATAATGCGTTGTAAGAAATACAGTAACCCCTCCTTTGCTCAAATTTAAAATCATATTTCTGATCTGATGGGAAGAATGAGGGTCAAGCCCGGTTGAAGGTTCATCCAGAAACATTACTGATGGTTGATGAAGGAGTGCACGGGCTATAAGAAGCCGCTGTTTCATTCCCCTGGAATAATGCTGTACCGCTTCTTTTGCTCTCTGTGACAGTTCAACAGTGTCCAGAACTTCATAAACTCTTTTCTGTGATACGCCGTAAAGTCTTCTGAACAACTCCAGATTATGTATACCGCTCAATCTATGATAGAGATTTTGATGTTCAAAAACTACGCCTATATTTTCTTTAATTTTTTTTCTGTCTTTTATTATATCATAGCCACATACAGAAGCTTTACCAGACGTTGGTTTTATCTGACCTGTAAGTATTCTGAGAGTAGTTGTTTTCCCCGCTCCGTTTGGCCCGAGAAAGCCAAATATCTCACCCTTTTCTACCTTAAAAGAAATGTTATTTAATGCCGTAACGGTTTTATATTTTTTTGTAACTTCAATAACGTCTATCAAAAATTTTGGCTCCATTTTTAATCGTGATGCGTGATAATCGTGACGCGTAACGCGTAACGCGTGACGGGTGGTTTCGTGATGCGTAATGCGTAATGCGTGATGGGTGATGCATATTTCATCCCCTGTCACTCTTCACAACGCACTGGTCACTGGTCACTGCTCACTGATAACTGCTCACTGTTTCAAACCAGTGTTCCCCTGAGCTGTCCGTTTTCCAGATAAAAAATACGGTTTGCCACGCTTGCAGATTTCGGATCATGAGTAACCATGACAAGAGTAACTTCCTGCGTTTCATTTATAGAACGCAGAACCTGCATTATTTCTCTGCTGGTTTTTGCATCCAGATTACCTGTAGGTTCATCTGCCAGCAAAAGTCCCGGTTTATTGGCAAGAGCTCTTGCAATAGCCACTCTCTGCTGCTGGCCTCCGGACAGGTTTGAAGGTTTATCATCTTTTTTCTCTTCCAGTCCCACTACACGTAAAAGTGCCAGTGCTCTTGCTTCTCTCTGCCCTTTAAACGTATCTCCGAGCTGCATGGGAAGAATAATATTTTCTATGACTGTAAGAGTGGGAAGCAAATTATAATTTTGAAAAACAAAACCAATATTATAAAGTCTTATTTTCTCTCTCGTAGCTTCATCTGCCTCTGAAACATCCACATTATCAAGGAAAATACTGCCGAATGTAGGAGTATCTATGCAGCCCAGCAGAAAAAGCAGCGATGACTTGCCGCAGCCGGAAGAGCCCATGATGGCAATAAAATCCCCCTTCTCAACTGTAAGGCTGGCATTATCTATAACCTTGATAATACCGGCAGAAGCTTCAAAATATTTTCGTAAATTCTGTACTCTTATATTCATTAATAGTCGTGACGCGTGACGCGTGATACTATTTCACCGGTCACTGATCACTGCTCACTGATCACTGATTTACCTCACTCCCATCTCAACGCTTTTATAATATCCATCCTGGAAGCTATAAAAGCAGGTATTAATGCACCTAAAAGGCCCACTCCTATAGAAAGTGCCAGCGCTTCAAGAACTAATTTCACGGTAACCTGTGACACAGGGAAAGACAGTCTCAACAGTGTAACAATAGCATCATTGAAAAGACCTGCCCCTAAATATCCAAGGACAATACCAAGAATTCCTCCTATAGTAGAAAGAAACAGAGACTCACATAAAACCATGCCGAATATGAAAAATCTGGATGCTCCTATAGCTCTCAGGGTTCCGAATTCATCCATTCTTTCATATGTAGACATAAGCATAGTATTCATGGAAGCAGTTATGGCAATTAATATTCCTATGGCTGAAATAGCATACTGAAGAAGCCTTACAAGATCGACAAAATGATTGGCATCTCCAAGATACTCGGATTTAGTCTTTACCGAAATACCTTTTATAGTTACAATCTGTTTGATTATCTTTTCTATATCAGGATTGGCGAGATTATCTTCGAGTTGAATCCATATTTCCTGAACACCATTGGCTTTTTGAGCTGCCAGTGCATCCTCGAGAGAAATAAAACAGGCATAATCTTCAAAACTGGACACTCCATAATGTTTGCCTACTACAGTAAACTCTGTCTCTGAAATAGGAAATATTCCGCCTTTATCAATATTCAGTACCTTTGCTATCTGAGGGCCTATTATAAGCTGATGGCTCTGTTGAATGGTTTCTCCGTCCTGTATTTCAAGCTTCGGAAAAAATATATTCATTTTTTCCGGGTTTATACCCCATACAACAACACCCATTTTATCTTCTCCGACAGATGCAAGTAATCTGGTTATACCTGTTACTTCTTTTATTCCCCCTATAGACTTTATCTGTTCAATAGCTTCACATGGTATTGTAAGATAACCGCTGCCGATAGCTCCCATAGAACCGGCAGGTAAAAAAGAGGTAGATTTAGGTATTACATAAAGCCCTACAGATTGAAGATTTATTTCGTAATTCAATCTTTCATAAAGGCCTTCGGCAATGGAGACAAGTGATATTGTAGCGGCAACTGCAAGAAGTACTCCTATTATGGTCAGGGCACTTCTTTCTTTTTTTCTGGTAACATTCTTCTGAGCCAGGGATATAAAAACAAACATTTAATCATCTCTTTATAGTGAGTAGTGAGTGGTGAGCAGGGGATTACTACTCTTCACTCTCTATCAGATTTTCTGTTTTAAAACAAGAGAGTTCGCTATGTACAGTGGAAATCCTTCTCCATTAAAAAGTTATTAACACTGAAAGTAAGAAATATTTATAGGTATATTAATAACACCAGACAGACAATTCTCCCGTCACGCGTTACGCGTTACGCGTTACGAATAAAGACTGAAAGGATCACTTTCAAGTTCTTTAAGTATATAAGATTTGAAGTTCTTAAGTGTATCTATACAGGCCTCCTGTTTCAGGGGATCAAATTTACTGATTTGAACCATCAGAGAAGTCATTTCCATGAGATTTTTAACTTCTTCCGATGTATCATGCTCTTCTATCACATCTTTCATAGAAGGGACTGTAAGAAAATAACCCTGGCAAATTGTTAGAACGGTTATCATCCTCGCGTCACGCGTTACACGTTACGTGTCACGATATAGACGTAAATATGATTGGGTTATTTCTTGACAACCCCTAACCAAGAAGTGTATTTATATCATTTTTCTCATACGATTTTTCTATCATAGTTCTTTCTATAACATGAAGAAAAAGTTTATAAATCATATTACTCAATCTGTTTCCTGAAATTGCCATTTACTACTGCAAAATAAAGTTCTTCACGTTCTTCATCTACAAGCAGTATTGAACCTGCATCGGTATTCGTAACCTTAAGAGCAACATCCATAATAGAATCTGCAAGATCCTTTTCCTCAAATTCCAGTGCCAGTTTTGAAGTTACTGTCACAAGAGAAAGATTGTAGGGGCAGTTCGTGAACTGCCACACTAAAAAGAGGAGAGATAAAGCAAATAAGATAATATCCAACCTGTTAAAAAAGAATGAAATAATTTATATGCAGGATGAGTGCGCCACGTCACGATTTAAACAATTACTTACAAAATAAGTATCAGTGAGGACTGAGATACGTAAACTGATAATCCAATCAAGTTAACACGTAGGGAAACCGAAATGTGAACATAGCATCTTGATAAAGCCGGAAACGGACGAAGATGATAGTCCAGGTGGTCTGGCAAGGATTGACTAATATGATAAAAACTATACTGTTTTAATTCTAATATCCAGAAGTAGAAGCATATACTTACGGGAAATCATCTGAAACCCGTATTATCACTACAGATTTAGATTTTCATCCGATAAATTTGTAAATGTATTCAGAGAATAAAAGTTACTGAGTATTATCTCAGAGTGACAAGCGTCTTTCAGTGAGAAAGATAAAGGATATGAAAGGAATATCTAAGTTAGTCTGGAAACGTTGGTTAAATACGGAACGTGGGATTGCCTAAAGGACGCGAGTCCTATGGTGACGGAGTTCCTATAGTAGTCGGAATCAGGGAAAACCTGATACAGGGCGAAGAGGAACAGGTCGAACGTTTATGTTAAGAAAAGAAGGAAAGCGTGATGCTTGGAGCTTCGAAGTATTTAGAAATTGTTAAGAAAAGGGGATTGGAAGGGAAAGAACTGGCAAGAGTCCATCGTATAATACGCAAAGAGTCTGTTCTTTTACAGGCTTATACTAACATATATTCAAATAAAGGAGCTACCACACCTGGAATATCTAAAGAAGATGTTATTGATGGTATGAATTTAGATAGAATCAAAACATTGTCAGAAGATTTAAGGTCAGGTAAGTTTAAATGGAAACCTGTTGAAAGAATACATATTCCCAAAAAGAATGGTAAGAAGAGGCATTTGGGAATAATAGCAGTAATGACAAATTGGTTCAAGAAGCAATGAGGATTATCTTAGAAGAATACTATGAACCGGAATTCAGTGAGAATTCTCACGGATTCAGAAGGAATAGAGGGTGTCATACAGCATTAAAACACATTGCGAATAATAGATGGACAGGTGTGAAATGGTTTATTGAATGTGATATAAAAGGGTGTTTTGATAATATTGACCATAAGAAATTGTTGGAAATACTATCAAGGGATATTAAGGATAGCCGATTAATAAAATTAGTAAAAGATATGCTTGAAGCAGGATACATTGAAAATTGGAGATATAGCAATAATTATTCAGGAGTACCTCAAGGCGGAATTCGTGCGCTGCGATGCGCACAGTGATAATGCTCAAGGAAAGATTTTTTTTTACTAAAGAGATAGCGCTTCCCCCGGAGCGCTAAGGCTAATCCGGCAGGCGAGGGAAAATGAGCAATAACTCGTCTGAAGCCCGGAGAACAAGGGGCAAAACGCTGGCACTCCGTTACAGCGCAAGGCCTCGAGCCTGAGTTTGAATATGGCTACGAGAGGAACCCTTGTCCGAAGCGTCCACACATTGGCCACACTGTTAAAGGACGGAGATGGTGTGAGACATCAGGTAATCTAGCAGCCCGTGTTATTAATCCCATAAATATACTTTATTTTGTTACCTGCTAATTTTAAATCAGTAAAAGTTTAATATATACGTCTCCTTTACCAGTTAAAAATCAGTATAAGACAAATTAATAAAGGAATCTCTTCCGGATACTATTATAATATTTATTCAAACCATCAAATAGCAGGTTGCAACCTCCTTTTGGCTCTGAATATTTTAAGTAAATTATGAACTGCACAGTCAATACGCCAGAGAGAGTTTACTTTATCCAATCCTCTGAGTAAAAACTGTCTAAGTCCTCTGCCTTCTTTTACCTGTCCAAATACTGGCTCTATAGATGTCATTCTCAATTTATATCTTTCTTTACCATGTTTAGTTCTCAGTTTTCTCCTCATAAGCTCTTCCTGTGTAATGTTTTCAGGAATTCTACCTGCGGGAGGTGTTATATTTCGCCATTCATTATGTGTTAATTTCTCTGGAGGAATGAAAGCTTCTATGCCGTAATCCTTTAATATATTAAGATTATTTTCACTGTAAAGACCTGTGTCTGCTGATATTTCATCAGAAATTCTACCGGTATTCTCTATGGTACCTTTCACAAGAGCAGGTAAAAATGGTTTATCTGAACCCACATTTGTTACAAAAGCATCCACTCTAATCTGAGTCTCTGCATCTAATGCAGCCTGAGCATTATAACGCTGGATGAATGACTTCTCAGAGCTCATCATGATTTTCGACTCACTATCAGTAAAATTTCTCTGGTCTTTATCCTTTGGTTTTGCGTCATCAGCATCTTTTCTGGGTTTGTAATCACGGCCTTCTTTTTCTGCTTTTTCCTTCTTCTTTATCTGTTCTTTTTAGCTTTCTCTTGGGCCTCTTCCTCAAGAGCTTTCTTGGCCTCACTTATTGCCTTTAATCTTTTACTCTTAAATTTTATCTCATCAGGTAAGTCATTTCCTGAACTCTTACCATGCTTTTTATCTTCTTCTTTATCCATTTCTGAAACGTCTTTTAAATATTTATCTATTTCTTCTTTCAGCCTTTTTTCTTCTTCTACCATTCGGCCATAACTCATTGCACTGTGACGGGATGCATTCTCTTTTATCTTTGTTCCATCTATAGCTACATGACCCAGTTTTACCAATCCACATTTGCCGGCTAATTTTACACTCTCTAAAAATAAATTTCCCAATGCCCTGTGGTGACGACTTCGGAATTTATTTAATGTCCAGTGATCCGGATATTGATTCCCTGATATTACTCGAAATCCTATATCTTCATGTAAAGCTTTCTCCACTCGACGGCTTGAACGGATACCCTGGCTGAATGCATATAACCATACTTTTACCATCATCAATGGTGAATATGGCGGTTGACCAAGCTCCTCTTTGTATTCTTTATATATTTCTGACAGATCCATCTCTTCTACTATTTCACTTATGAAATATGCCAGATGACCTTCCGGTAACCAGTCATGCAACGACGGAGGAAATAGATATTGTTCATTTTGATTGTATTCTTTAAAATTGTTTCTCATAATATTTATTATTCCACATTTCTTTTTAAATACATGCTAAAATATTTATGAATTTTTAATTATTTAATCACACAGGCTGCTACTGAATTACCTACGAATTGATTCGTAGGTAATTCAGACCTCCACCATCAAAGGCTGTGTAAAAAATTAGCTGGTTTAAAAAAAAGCCGTAATAAGAAGAGTATAAAAGCCAAAAATTTTTAAAAAAGTGTAAAAAAGTGTTGTATTAAAAGAGGACTTGACAGAAATATAAAAAAATCTCCTAAAAAACTTTTTAGGAGACATCATGAATAGTCCTATAATAGCAAAAATCGAAACGTTTGTAGAGATAGAAATTACAGAAAGTGATCTGAATATAAATCAATTAGATGATAAGATATATAGAGCAAGCAGAAAAGCCGGGCAGGAAATTTTTAAAAAATCTTTAGAAGAAATAAATAACTACGTAATAAACAAGAAACGTGATAAAGATGTGGCCAAGGTTCATAGTCATAAAACAGGGAAACTTGGGACTATGGTAGGTGACATAAATTACCGTTACACCCAGGTAAGAGAAGAAATAACCAAAGAAGTAAATTATTATTCTCCGTTAAAAAGAGTCCTTAATATACTGCCTCATCAACAGATAACAGATGGATTAAAAATCCAGGGAGTGCTGTCATCAAGCATTGTGTCTTACCGTGCTGCGTCAGAGAACTTATTACATCGAATAAGTCACAGTACAATAAGAAACAGTGCATTAGAAGTAGGTAAAAATTTAAAAAAGCAAGAAGAAGAATATACAGGTGAGAATGTAAAAAGCAATTTGTTTAGAGGTAAAGGTTCTCAGGCATTTATTGAGGCAGATGGAATATATATCCCGATGCAGGGAGGTAAAGATAAGAAATCGGAAGTAAAACTTGCCATATGTTATAGCGGAAGGGAAAACCGTTACAAACAAGGCAGCAGCGGTCAGAAGCACTTAAAGGATAAGATAGTTTACGGAGATATTTGTAAAAGTGAAGATTTTATAGAGAAAGCCAGTGTATTTTTTAATTATTTTTGCAGTCTAATGAGTGTGTTGTATATATTAATATTGGGAGACGGTGCTACCTGGATAAAAGATTTTCTCTGTGTGTATAGCCGTGGTGTGTATCAGTTAGACAGATTTCATTTACTGAGGAAACTGCGCAGTCATTTCAGCAGAAAGAAAGATGTCTATGATGAAATAAAGAAATTAATAGAAGAAAACAGGATAAATGAGGTGGTATTAAAAATACAGAAAACTCTGTCATTTTTTGAAGAGAAAATCGTGGAATATGAGTTCAAAGGCAGATTGGAAGATAGAAAAGACGAACATAAAAGCTACAAGAAGAGAATTGATTTTTACAGAAGAAGAATAAAGAAAGTTAAGGAACTTATCAGCTATATAGAAAATAATAAAGAAGGTATTAATGGAATAGATGCATATAAAGGAATATTTGAAGATTGCGATCTGATTATTGGCAGTGGCGGCATAGAAAACCAGGTAAAAAATACTATTGCCAGGAGAATGAAAGGTCAGGGTAAGTGCTGGAAGAACGAGGGAGCCAGAGCTATGGTTAAAATACTTACCTCTATTAATAATGGCTGGTATAGTTTTGAAGATTACCTGAATATTTTTTCCCTGAATAGAAAACCTTTAGAGTTACCTAAAAAGTTAAAGGAAAAGATTGTAATTTCTAAAGGTAGAAAAGAAACTTACCAGATGGAACAAATTTATAAAGGCACTATTCCTTGTTTTGCACCGTCATCAAGTCCTACCGGGTATTTAAAAAAAGAGCTTTCTGATATTGATTATATGGATGTTTTGCATATTTAGGTAAAATAATAATTTTCTTTATATTCTACAGAAGAGTTATTATATAGGTAATCAGGAAATCATGGAATTTATGAATTTTATATGGAGGTAATTGGTTTTATGAAGATAAATATAT
>JBEHWO010000160.1:0-13803 GCA_040217695.1 Vulcanimicrobiota bacterium
AAAACAAATGTAAGTTTATATATCACTAAAGATAAGGTGTATAATTTATGCAGATAGTAAGAAAAATAATAGATAGTACACTTATTGAGAATATAATTGATTTGCCTGAAGAACTTCACCATAAAAAGCTGGAGTTATTAGTATTTCCTTTTATTGAAAAAGAAATTTCCCGTGAATTTGATCCAGGAGATTTTTTAGGTGTGTTAAACATAGAAAACATAGATAGAGAAATAAAAAATATGAGAGATGAATGGGATAGAATTTAATGTATTTGATTGATACAAATATATTAATTTATTATTTTAATAACAGTATACCTGATAAAATAAAACCAGTAATAAAAGAAATATTTCAAAAACATTTTAATATTTCAATTATAACCAGAATGGAATTTCTCGGTTTCAGAGGACATACGGAAGAGAGTTTTGAAAAAGCCCGCTTATTCTTATCTTATTCCCATATAATTAACCTTGAGGATGATATAGTTGAAATGGTTATAAATCTGAGAAGGTCTAAAAAAATGAAACTTCCAGATACAATTATTGCTTCTACTGCAATTAAAAAAGACCTGATTTTAGTGACAAGAAATGTAGATGATTTCAGTGATATTAATATAAAATTTTATAATCCTTTTGATATAAAATAAATCAGGGATTGTTCCAATTTAGTAATAGAAAATCTTGCTTTTTGGAAGAATCCCTGTTTTTTGTTACCCTTTTATTCCTCCGGCGCAGGCGGTATTAATTTATTATCCATAAGAAGATGAACCATTCCTCTTGCTTCCCTTATGGCTGTTTCCGCCTTTTCCATCAGTTCTTCTTTTGTGTGGTGAATTCTTGCGATACCCTGTTCTATGGCTTTCAATCCTACTGCCACTGCTTCTCTCGGGAATACTTCCCATTCATTCATATTGGGTATGATATAATCTTCTCTTAATCCCTTGTCTTCCGCTACCTTTGCCAGTTCCAGTGCTGCAGCTATACACATTTCATCTGTAATGGTTTTTGCCTGAACATCAAGAGCTCCTCTGAATATGCCGGGAAAACCCAGGGAATTATTTACCTGATTGTCAAAATCGGATCTTCCTGTTGCAACTATTCTTGCTCCTCCTTCTTTAGCTTCCCATGGCCATATTTCCGGTATGGGATTTGCCGTGGCAAATACTATAGAATCTTTTGCCATAGTGGAAACCCATTCAGGTTTTACAGTGCCGGGGCCTGGAGTGGACGCTGCCAGACATACATCCATATCCTTAAAGGCTTCACCTGTAGAGCCGGATTTGCCCCATTTATTTGTCCTTTCGCATATGTCCCATTTATATGTTCCTTTAAGATCTGTTCTTGTTGTGCCCAGCATACCCTTACTGTCACATATAATAACATTTTCAGCTTTTATTCCTGCTGCCACAATAATTCTGAATATAGCCATATTGGCAGCGCCGGCACCTACCATACATACATGTGCTTTATCTATATCTTTTCCCACGAATTTAAGAGCATTTATAAGACCTGCTGCAACAACTGCAGCAGTTCCCTGCTGATCATCATGCCAGACAGGTATATCCATCTCTTTTCTCAGTCTTTCCAGTATTTCAAAACATTTCGGTTTTTCAATATCTTCCAGATTTATACCGCCGAAACATGGCTGCAATAATTTCACTGTTCTGATTATTTCTTCCGTATCTTTTGTGTCCAGACATATGGGGAATGCATCCACTCCTCCGAGATATTTAAAGAGAAGGGCTTTACCTTCCATGACAGGTATGGCAGCTTCGGGGCCTATGTCGCCCAATCCGAGAACCCTTGTACCGTCAGATACTACTGCCACCATATTTGCCTTGTTCGTATGGAGAAAAACCTTTGATTTGTCTGCTTTAATATCAAGGCATGGTTTTGCCACTCCGGGAGTATACCATATGGCAAAATCATTGAAATCCCTTATAACGCATTTTGGCACAACTCCTATTTTACCTCTGTAAAAAGGATGGAGTTTCATAGCGTCTTTCCCCGGTTTTTCTGCTTTTTTGAGCAGTTCCTCTTTTGTAAGTTTTTCCATAATATGTTCCGGTAATTAACCGGATTTCACCTCCTGTTTTTTTTACCTCTCTTTATAATAGATTATGAACATTTCTGACTGAAATCTTGAAATCGTGACGCGTGACGCGTAACGCGTGACGCGAGGATAGACTTTTATTCCTGATTGCGCCTGAAGTCAGTCCCGGTAGTTGGTAAGATTACTCATATTTTCATAACATAAATACTTTCTCTAAATATAAATTTAATCCTTCGAATTGTAAAATTTTTCATACCGGTCAAAACCATTGGTAAAGTGTCAAAAAATCATTATAATTATAAAAACTATAAAGGAAACCTGATAAAATACTATTCATTGCTGAGCTTACCGTTACTGTAATTGACTTTTTTCCTGTATTATGTTAATTTAAAAGTATTACTGACCTGAGCATAAGCATTTAATAGCTGTTCTAATAATTTGACAGGGTTGTTTTCTTGCAGTTCCTTAACTTATCAGTCATAATATTACGTTATATATAGATTGACGCAAACTGACTCTGATGATATAATTTCACACTGAAAAATTTTGATAAGTAAAGGAATTTTGTATTTTAATGAAATGTCCGGTAATCATTGTTTTTTTTCTTTTTTTAATAGTTTGCTCTCTATATTCTTGTAAAAATAATGAAGTAAAACCTCCTTTGCCCACAGTTTTAAGAGAAGTTCCATGTTCAAAAGACCCTTTAAAGGATATAAGAATTGCTTCTATTTTAATGGAAGAAAAAGATATAGAAGGAGCCATAAAAAAACTACAAAATCTTAACATAGAAGAAAAAGATAAGTTAAACAGAGACAGGAAAGATTTTTTACTTGCTCTCTGTTACATGAAAAAAAAAGATTTGGAGAAATCTCTGAGTTTACTTGCTGACATAACATATATGCCGGAATACAGGGATTTTTTTAAATTCAGAGCTTACATAAATAGAGACGAACATAAAGCCATCAGTGAGATGGAGCATATCGTTAAAATATATCCTGACAGCCCCCTGTCCTCTGAAGCTCTCTTTATAACAGGTAATATGTTTTATGAAAAGAAAAATTACGGTAAAGCTATCGATTATTATAAAAAATCAATGGATACAAAAAAAAGATTAAATTTTTTTCCCGATCTTTATTATCGTCTCGGCAGAAGTTATGAGAAACAGAAAAAATGGAAGGAAGCCCTTACATATTATTCCAGGATAACTTATTTATATCCCTTCAGCCCTCTTTCAGATATAGCAAAAAAGAAGATTGCCTTTCTCATAAAAAAGAAAAAACTTTCTTTTTATAAACCTTCAGAAGAAGAGTTACTTGCTGCCGCCGGGGAATATGAAAAGAAAAACAGACAGGGACATGCACTGTTTTATTATAGAAAATATGCTGAAATGTATCCGAAAAAAGCCATGACAGGAGATGTCTGTTATCATAGAGCATTATGTGAATTTTACGCCGGTTCTTATGAAGAAGGTGTGAGATTATTACGTCACACTGCAAAACATGGCGGCCCTTTTGCACCTAAAGCCCTTTATAAGCTTTATGAAGGTTCCGCTTGTGGTTTGAAATATGTGGCAGGCGCTTATCCGAATACAGATACCGGCAGCAGGGCCCACTATATGGCAGGTTATTATCTTGAGAGAGAAGGCCGTATTTCTGATGCTATAAAACAATACAGACGAACCGGTAATTTGTTCCGAAAAGGCTCCTGGGGAGATGCATCTTACTGGCAACTGGGCCGTATTTATTATAAAAAGAAACTTTACTCCAATGCCCGTGATGCCTTCCTCAAAGCCGTGGCGTTCTATCCTCATAACGAATGGTCAGGCCAGTGCCTGTTCTGGCTTGCAAAATGTGAGGAAAAAATGGGAAAAAAAGAAGAAACATTTGCATTATATAAAAAAGTAGTTAAATCCTATGATCATACCTTTTATGCTTACAGAGCAAGGGCAAAACTTGTATCTGCCGGGTATGGAGAATATATTATAAAAGAAACAGACCCATTATCTTTTGCGGAAGGGATAAGACAGCCATTTAAAGGTACTTTCGAGAATGATCATTATAAAAAATTTACGGAACTGTGTCAGACAGGTCTTTATAAATATGCAGAAAACGAATTAAAGCTTGTAGATTTTCCTGAAAATAAACAGAAAGAAAAAGATTTTGCTTCTGCGCTTATACTCTGCGGGAATGGTAATTATTATGATGCCATATCATTGATTAATTTTAATTATGAGGAAATGACTGGAGGCGGTTTGTATAAACATATTCCCGTTTCTCTTCATTATGTAAGTTATCCTCATGCCTGGAAGGATCTCATTTACAGAGAATATTCTTCTGTAGATCCCTGTCTTGTATCAGGTCTTATAAGAGAGGAGAGCCATTATAAACCTTCCATATCATCTCCGGCAGGCGCTATAGGACTTATGCAGATCATGCCGGAAACGGGACAGCATATTGCTTCACTGAAAGGCATAAAAATTACTGATACCGATCTTAAAGATCCCAATATAAACATACCTTTTGGTATTTATTACCTTTCCTCTGTTTATAAAGATTTATATGATAATGAAGTTCTTGCTCTGGCAGGCTACAACGGAGGTCCCGGCAATGCCGGCCACTGGTGGAAAACAAAATACAATGGAGATATTGATGAATTTATTGAAAATATACCTTACAGAGAAACAAGGGATTATGTAAAAAGAGTTCTCCGCAGTTACTGGGAATATAAAAGATTGTACGATATCACCCAGCCCGATTATCTGATCAATTACGATTATTGACGATTGTGTGAAAATTTGTTACTCCCGTCACGCGTTACACATTACGATTCTCATATAAATATTTGACATATATGAAAAAAAATCATATTATATTTATGAGAAATATCACATATTTTATAATTACTATACTTTTATAGATTTTAAAAACTGTAAAAAATAATTTATTCAATTTTGAGGTGTCAGGTGTTGGGTTAATAATATTAGAACCCAAAACGCAGAACCTATTTAACTATAAAGTCAGTAAAAACAGAGAAATTACGAAAAAGTGCAAAAGGTATAGGAATATATAATAAAGAGCCAGAGTATGTATATAAGGATATTATATGTATGAAAAAATGTGTTTTACTCACAAAAAAAGGTGTGAGTCTTCCCGAACTGGGGGTGTCTATCTGTCTTCTTGCCACTGTAATAGTGATTATTATGGGTATAATCTGCGGAGGGATTACAGGTATAAGAAAAGGTGAAGAAAGTCTTGTCATAGGGAATCTTCTGAAAACAGAACTTGAATTTTATTCAGAAGAGGTACTTTATAATTTTGAGAATTCTGAGTATGATAATGGTCGTCAACATCGTTTTAGAATTGGTGAAACAGTGGACGGTGTAAAGCTGAAGGAAGAATGGATTTGTTTCAATGATATTGTAGCAGGGGTCGATACCAGAAACAGGTTAAAAGAGTTAACTGTTTCTATTTACTGGTATGACAGAGGATTATCCGGTCATGGAGGAATAAAGAAAAGAAGTTCTACATGCTGGATAAATAATTATCTTGATTAGGAGTGTTATGAGAAATAAGAAAGCTTTATCACTTCTGGAAGCCATTATCTCTATTGCTATATTTTCACTGTTGCTTACTGTATGTAATGTTATTTTAAATCGTGCCCTTGTAGCTTCATCTCATGGAAAGGCAACTACTGCAGCAGGCAACGAGGCAATCAAGGGGATTTCGTGGTTCATTTCCGATATGGCGGAAACGTCAGCTTCTTCAGTTACAATGCTGGATAGCAGTAATAATAAAATAAATCTTCCTTATACTTCTTCTGCCGTGATAAAAGTGTCTCACATCAGTCTCCTTTCAGGATTTGATAAGAGTACTCTGAAAATAGAATATACAGATAGTTTTCCACCTCTTATAAAATGGAAATATTACGTATTATATTTTTTAAAACCTTATAAAAATGATACTTATACACTCTACAGAAAACTTTACAGGGATGACGTTGCTTATGCAAATGCTTTTAAAAAGTTTTACCCCGTACCTATGAGCGCAACAGATCTTCAAAGTAATGCCACTACAGGGGGAACAGAAGAATTTAAAGAAAGAACTGTTGCAAAAAATATTTATAGTCTTGAACTTGTAGAACAATCGGGGAATAGATGCACCTTAAAAGTCACTGCCAGTGAAAGTGCAAGAAATGTTGTTGCCGTTCGGAGTACCAGAAGTTTTACTATTGTAATGAATAATACGATAAAAGCTAAATAAAGAGGAGGTCTGTCATGAATACTAAAAAAGGTTTTATTCTTATGACTACATTATTTCTTTCTTTTGTTCTTCTTGCTGTTGTTATAGTATTGACTAAAGACGCATTCTTTCAGATGAGCAGTTCTGTCGCATTCAATTCCAGAAATGAAGCCCTTATGATTGCGGAATCCGGTGCACATAAGGCTATATGTTACCTGGAAAGTACAGTAGATCCCAATACGGGAAAGGAACCAACACAATTAGACTGGAATAACGAAATGTCAGGAAAAAGCATTGGTACAGGTAAATTCAGTGTTAATGCCTGGAACAATCTTGCCGGAACAGATCCAAACGGTTCTTATGTTAATGGATTTGCTGATAATTCTCCCATGAAGGTGCCTGCCGGTTGTATTCTGGTGAAAAGTGTCGGAAAAACTAAGAATGGTTATACAAAAACTGTAACTACCCTTCTGACCTATCAGGCTATTTCACAGATGCTTTATAGCGGAGGCAATGTGAAGTTTCGCGGAGATAGCAACATGTCTGTTAAGCTGGACTCTTTAACAGGGTTACAACCACGGGTTCATGTTGATAGCAATAGTAGTAACAGTATTTCTATAGACAGTGCCATTTCACTTGAAGCACAGGGTGCCGGGTTTTCTACTGCAGCGTATCCTCTGGACGAAACTTCAAAAAATAAAATAACTTCTTCCGGAGGAACTGTGTCGGAAAATAATCAGAATAAAAAAGATTATCATTTAAATATACTTAAAACTATTCTCAATAAACCACCGGCAGATGCTTATGAGTTTGGTTCTGAGCTTGCAAAGATAAATTCTTCAGGAGAACTGGATAAGACTCTTACAAAATTAAAATTTGCAAATAGTCCTATAGGCGCTATTTATTCGGCTATTACCGGAGAAAGTTCTGACGATTATATTGAAATGGATATTGATATAAATAAAGTAGTATCCGTATCAGATGTAAAATTTACAGGAACCCTTAAAGGTGACGGAGATGGGAATATATGGTCTTCCACATCTGTTAACGTATATTACGGTGAAGGTAAAACAGACCCTGATCCAAATAATCCTGTTACCATATGGCTTTCAACGGGAGATGGTTTTAATAATTGTACAACAGATGGACTCAGGTGGGATGGAGTCAATAATAAGCTTATTATAGAAAAAGGTAAATATGTTTCAAAAGATAGTGATACATGTCTGGGCTCATTGAAATTACAGGATATATCACTTGAAATTTCTGATGATTCGGAACTCTATATCCATAAACAGTTGAGTCTTGCCAATGTAGATGTTACATGCGGAGATGGTGTAAAGATAGTTTCCGGAAATTCCATTACCCTTGCAGACAGTGCTTTCGAAATCGGACGTGATGATGACGATGATACAAATAAGGTTGATATTATGACAAACGGGTACTTTATTTCTGTAATGAACAGGAACCCTTCCGGCGGAAAAAATTATATAAAAGGTTCTATTTATGCGGATAAAGGACTTATAGTAAATGGTTCTGATGGTGCTTCTCTTGATATAGAAGGAGTTTTGATGACTAACGGAGATTTAAGTATATATAATAATCTTCTCACTCCTGCTGCCAGCACTGATTTTTCCTGTGCTTTTCATTATAATCCTTATATGGCAGGGCAATATCTTCAGTTTAATATAAATAAGGGGGATTTACAGCTTCAACCTTTATTCTGGGAAGTAAGTTCAGGGAAATAAAATTAGAGTGAAATAAAAATCGAATAGTCCCGTTTGCTATGTCTGTGGAATAATAGGTGTATGAGACTATAAAATTATGATGAAAAAATATATAAAATATGTTAGTCGTGACGCGTAACAGGAGGAGAAAAAATCACAGATTATCCGTTGTTGTATTTATCGCCGGCAGCACTTAGAACCTATCCGAAAAATCTATAATCCTCGTGCAAAACAACCTGTTCTTACAGACTGCTACGATATTATATTTATTTAATTTACAAATTACTGTTAATACGGTATATATTTTGTCCTTCGGAGACTTCGTTGATCCAGAGCCTCACTCCCCTTATTAGAATAATAATATCTCTTTCATTTTATTTATAAGAATTATTTGCAAAAAAGGGAAAAATAAAGCCTTTCTCGAATAATAAGTAAATCTTATTTCAAGGAAGGGTGATCTTATGTCATTGTTATACCGTAAAAAATGTACGGTAGCTGTATTATTAATCAGTTTTATGCTCTTATCCATATTAAATTTAGGATGTCTCGGAGCGAAACCGCCTGCAGAACAGACTCCGTCAGGAGAAGCCACAGAACCGGCAGGAGATACCGGTACCACTCCTACCAAAACTACAGGAACTACCGGCACAAAACCTTCGGGAGAACCATTCCGTATTGGTATTGTAACATGGCCCGGTTTTGGTCCACTGTTTGTGGCAAAAGAAAAAGGTTTTTTTGATGGCCTCAATGTTGAGATTACTCCTATGGATGATACAGTTCCGAGAAGAGCGGCTTTTTCATCCAAAAAAGTAGAAGCTATAACGGAAACACTTGATTCTTTCGCATGCGGTATAGCTTCCATACCGGGTAAAGCAGTTCTTAAAACAGATGATTCTTGCGGAGGAGACGGTCTTATAGTCAATAAAAAGATCCAGAAGGTAAACGAACTTAAAGGTAAGAAAATAGCCTTCCCCCAGGGACTTCCTTCTCATTTCTTTCTTGTTTATCTCCTGAGCCTTACAGGCCTTTCTTCAAAGGACATAACCCCTGTTTATATGGAAGCCACTCAGGCTGCCCAGGCTTTTGAAGCAGGTAAGGTTGATGCATGTGTTACATGGGAGCCAGATCTGTCCCGTGCCGGAAACTCTAAAAACGGTAAAATACTCATGACAAGTGCCGATGCACAGGGACTCATTCTTGATGTCATAGTAGTAAGAGATGATGTAATTAAAAACCGCCCGAAAGATGTGCAGAAGCTTGTAAACGGATGGTTCAGAGGCCTTGAATATGCGAAACAGAATAAAGATGAAGCAAATAAAATAATGGCAGAAGGCCTTGTTGCCTTTAAACCTGAAGATGTTGATGCCATGCTGACCGGGCTGAAATTCGCCGATCTTCAGGAAAATCAGACCTATTTCGGTACCGCTAAAAAACCGGGACAGTTTGTAGATATTTTTGATACTGCAGGCATGATATGGGAACAGGAAGGGTTACTGACCAAACCGGCTTCCGGAAAAGATAAATTTAATTCAACTTTTGTTCAGGCTGTACCAAAGGATATTGCTACAAAGATAGAACCTGTAGCAGTCGAACCCACAGCAGCACCAACAGAAGTAGCAGTTGCAGAAACGCCTGCAGAGGAACCTACTGAAGCTGCCGAGCCCACAAAGGCTCCCGAACCGACAAAGAAACCGACTGCAAAACCTGCAAAACCAACACCAAAACCGACTCCTTCCAAACCGAAAAACCAGGATATTGCAACTCTGGAAGTGCCACCTATATATTTCGAGACAGGTTCTTCTTCAATAAATAAGAATTCTTATTTTACCCTCAGCGAAATAGGTAAGAAATTACTCCATTTCCCGACTCTTTATATAAGAATTGAAGGACATACGGATAATATAGGTGATCCTCAGATGAATAAAGAACTCTCCCAGGCCAGAGCAAATTCCGTAAAAGCCTATTTACTCAAGAAATATCCTCAGATAAAGAAAGACAGGCTCATTGCTAAAGGTTACGGAGACACGAAACCCATAGATACAAATGATACTGAAGACGGCCGATCCAATAACAGGCGTACTGAATTTGTAATTCAACGTTAATGTTTTACTGCAGGGACAGACGTTGCTCTGTTCCTGCAGCCGGTTCACTTATATGCATAAAATAAGAAAAGACAGCCACATACATGTAGCTTTAAATAAACCAATTGAATATCGTGACAGGAAAAATGGTTTTGAAAAATACGAGTTTTCCCATCTTGCTTTTCCTTCTGTAGATTTTAATAAGATAAACACAGAAACAGAGTTTATCGGTAAAAAATTAAAGGTTCCTCTTATGATTACAGCCATTACAGGAGGGACAGATGCCGGTAAAAAGATAAATAAAAATCTTGCCAGAGCATGTCAGAAGATGGGCGTAGCTCTTGGCCTTGGCTCTCAGAGAATCCTTTTCACTTACCCGGAGGTTATAGATACCTTTTATGTCCGTGACGAAGGGCCTGATATATTTCTGCTCGGTAATATCGGTATACATCATATAAGAGAATTCGGGCTCGAAGCGTGTAAAGAAATTGTCAGAGAAATAAATGCAGACGGACTTGCAGTTTATTTAAACCCCCTCCATGAAGTGTCCCAGGAAAAAGGAAATCCTGAATATGGCGGTTTACAGGAAATATTAAAAGGTTTCTGTGAAGAATTTCCTTTTCCCGTAATCATAAAGGAAACAGGAAATGGTATTTCCTTCGATACCGCTCAGAGGCTTAAAGACATAAAAATTTCCGCTATAGATACGGCAGGGGCAGGAGGAACTTCCTGTATTATCATGGAATATTATCTTCAGAACAGCAATTTAAGAAAAAATATACTCGAACCTTTTTTAAACTGGGGAATAAGCACTGCAGATTCTCTATTACAGGTGAGGAAGGTTTTCCCTTCCCTTCCCGTTATAGCATCAGGAGGTATAAGGAATGGTACAGAATGTGCCAGAGCCATTTCACTGGGAGCAGACATTGCAGGCATGGCTCTTCCTTTCATAAAACCTGCCACTGTATCTGCACAGGAGGTTGAAGAAAAACTTTTCGAGATTATAGAACAATTTAAAATTGCTATGTTCTGTGCCGGAGCAAAAAATATTCAGGAATTAAAAAAAATACCTTTAATAAATCGGAGTTGATTGATATGAAAAAGATTTTTTATATAACTATTTTATTATTTCTATTTTCTTTATTGCCTTCTTTTGCCCAGGAAGATGACGGTAATAAAATAGATGTTACCGGTTCAAAACAGGCCTTTGTTTTTGGAAAACAGAAATATAATAATAAGGAATATGAAACTGCAAAAGAACTGTTCAGTAAATCTATAACCATGGATCCAGATAATGTTAATGCCTATTATTACAGAGCACTTGCTGCCAATATGGCAGGTTCCCTGCAGGGAGACGTGAATTTTTATACTATCAGGGCAAAAACAAATAAAGAGGATTTCAGAAGCATTTTTGGCCTGGCCTGCTGTCATCTTGCCCAGAGTGAAACCTTTGAAGGAAAGAAAAAGGACGCAAAAGACGAATTGAACAGAGTCCTTTCTCTTGATAAATCGGGCATATTCGGACAGAGAGCAAGAGAACTCGCTGAAGAGTATAAAATACAGCTTCAGGAACCGCCTTTTAATATAATGGAACATAAATGGATCTTCGGTGTTGCAGGAGCTGTTCTGTTATTAATTATTATAGTAATAGCCGTAATGTTTATGAAATCTGCTCCGAAGTTTTTCGGAACCATAATTGTTACCAATCTGCAGGGACAGATTATGCTTAATAATAAACTGGATACACTGCCTAAAAAAGATAAAAAGAGGCTTAAAATCGGCAGCGGTAATATGAATGATATTATTCTGTCCGATGGCAATGTTGCTCCTTTTCATGCCGAACTTATTCCTATAAAATTCAATAATAAAGATCGTATTCGTATAATACCTGTTCAGATGTCAAAAATAACCCGTGAAACAGGAGGAAACTCGGAACAGATATATGAAGATCTTCTCTGGGACAATGACAGTTATAAAATAGGAGATTATAAACTGGAATACAGCAATCCTGCTCTGGGGACAAGGCCTGACAGTGGTATTGGCGCTTCGGCAGTTATGCCTTCAATACCGTCCAAATCATCTTTTGCCCCTTCCGTTCTTTCTGATCCTTCTCCTATTCCCACTGTATCATCTCCTCCTCCGTCATCTCCTCCTCGGACTCTGCCTGCTCCCCCGCCGGCTGGTGAAACAAATCTTCCTTCGCCTCCGCCTTCTTCATCTGAAGACGGATTTTCTTTTTAGTATTTATATCGTGACGCGTGACGCGAGGATACTGATTATTCTGATAATTTGCAGAGTTATTTCTTACAGTCCTGAATGAAGTATCTCAGTGAAAAATGAAAAGTGACCATAGTAGTAAGAAATACTATGGTCACTGCTAACTGGTCACTGATCACTGCTAACTGGTCACTGCTTACCCTCTCTGTCTTTCCAGGAGAACCATCATTAAAATAGAGAGGAGAATTATCTGTTCTTCTCTATCCTGAAGATTCGGGTCTTCTTTGGTAATTTCAAATTCTTTGCCCCAGAAGGAGGGCATTTTTTTAAGCTTCATAACTACCTGGTCCGTGCCGGTCTTTTTAACAAGATAAGTAGGATTAAGTAAATATCCTGATGCAATACCTACTATTGGTATTTCGCTTAAAACAGCATCTCCTATTTTCACCCACGGGTTTTCTTCCTGAATTGTAAAGAATTCGGTATCACCTTCCAGGATTTGATAGGTTGCTTTCCATAGTGATTTCATGCCCTGTCTCTTTACTGCTCCCAGATTTGTTCCCTGCAGATCGGTAAAATTATATTTCGCAGAAAAATCTATTATTCTATCGGCATTAATTGAATATAACTGCTGTGACTGGCTGTCATTTGAATATATATTCACAGCTTCTTTCAGTTTAAAGAGTTTTTGTTTTACATATAAAATTTGAGTTCCCGTGGAGTCTATAACGTAAACCTGCGGGGCGAAAGCTAACAGCTTAAAGGTTAATTTCAGCGGATAACTTGCATTCATAATTAATTCCTCCCATGTTAATTAATATTCATTATCTGTTATCAGAATACATCTGTAACAGTAATTCACTATAAAACCTGATTCCGATAAATATTTCTATTTTTTTATAAAATATCCTTTATTTTATTATTTATAGAAATATAATTTCTGTGATTAACCATGTGAAAATATGATTTGCGGAAATTATATTCTTTAGAAGGATATTACTGATAATATGATGAATTATAAACTGTAGCCAGTTGTTTCAATCCGAAGATATATTTTCGGATATTATAAATGAAATGTCAGGTGTAAAATAATGAAAAGTGCTATTATAGACGAGGAAATTAACTTTACCAGGATATTAAAGAAATCTGCCATACAGGAAATGCTGTGTACTTTTGCCAATATTGCCGGTGTAAGCCTTTGTCTGAGTGATAAAGAAGGAAGAATTTTACATGGTTTTATTCAGGAAACAGATGATCTTTACAGAGTACTTGTAGAAGAGGCAAAGGTGTTTAAAGGAGTTATAGATGAATCAATAGTTACATGCGGTACCATTCAGGAAGGGGATGTCACAATTATTCCTGGCCTGAAGTTTATATTGAAATCTGTGATTATAAATGATACGATAATAGCTTTTGTGGCGAGCGGTCCTATAAAATCGTTGAAACCTTCAGATGAAGATCTGTTAACACTGACGCGTAAATTCAATCTTC
>JBEHWO010000161.1:0-13724 GCA_040217695.1 Vulcanimicrobiota bacterium
CTTCCATGTTTTATATTTACACATCCTTTCAAAGTAGTGAAAAGTGAAAAGTGAAAAGTGAGTATTCAACCTGCACATCACGCATCACCCATCACGCGTCACGCGTCACGCGTTACGCGTTACGCTTCTCATATAAACCTATCCGATAGTTACAATTATTTTTCTCAGATTTGCCAGTTTACCGGTTAATTCCTTTATCAAACTGCTGCCAATCTGAGGGATTTTATCCATAAGATTTCTTATATCCTTATTTTTAAATCTCAGGAGAAGAACATCTCCAAGAACAGATTCTGCAAGTATGCCGGCACGGCTGTCTTCAAAGATGCTGTCTTCTCCCATAATATTACCTTCTCCCAGTATGGAAACTGTTCCAATCCAGCCTGAACTCGATGTACAGCTCACCGATACCGCTCCTCTGGCAATAACATAGAAACTATCATTCATCTGATCTTCAAGGAGAATGTCTGAGGAGTCAGGATAATACTCCTGCCATGCTCTGCCTGCGACAATACCCAGGTCTTCAGGTGCAAGACCTTCAAAGACATGGCAGTTTTTCAATATGGAAACCCTGTTTCTGAGAGCTTCGTATATCATCTTTTTAATGGACTTCATATCAAGAGAAGGCCACTTATAGCCCGCTCTGTCCAGTATAAAGTCTGTTTTCTCACACAGGGTTATAATATAAGTCACCTTTCCCGTATCTTCTTCTGCCATAAATCCCATGTGAACCATAAGACTTTCTATGTATTCCCTGAAACCTTCGTGGTCATAATGTTCCAGCAGATAATCTATAACTGAAGTCATAGGCATATGTTGAATATTAAGTCCCAGTTCCTCAGAAGAGAGCAGACCCGAAAGTTCCGCCTTCTGCGGGTTTTCTATATGGAATATGTTATTTTCAAGTTCTTTTACATCAAATAGTGAGAGAATTGCGCCGCTTACGCCGTCTACATAGGAGAGATCCGTTTCTCCGGCTTCCTGCGGAATAATTCCCAGGTTTATAAAGGATTTTATCCTCTGATAAAAGGCATTTGATTCTATATTTTCCTGGAATATGCCTTTCTCAGAATCAAAGGTAATATTTCCCACTCTGTATATATTGGCCATAAGTCCTCTGGCTCTTGCCTCCAGAACAGCTTTTTCTCCTTCCAGTTTTGTCTGAACATAGAAATTATCGGACTTCTGACCTATATCCACTGTGTCTTCCGTAAAGAGGGCCTTATCTTTATTCTCTATATAACCCATTCCCACAGAAGTAGTGGAAACATGGTGGAAGTCTTTCACCTTCCCCGACAGGGCAAATTCAAGGAGGTTAATGGCAGATCTTACATTTCCGTTATAAAATTCCTGATAGAGGCCATAGTGTTTTACATTGGCTGCAGAGTTTATTATACAGTCTATTTTTGATGAAAGGTCTTCATATATACCCTGAGAAAGACCAAGACGTTCCTCTGAAAGCTCACTCTTAAGTATTACAATTCTCTCTCTGTAATGTTCGAAGAATTCAGGCCCGAAGTAATAGGAAATTTTCTTAGAGAGCCTTTCTCTGCAGTCTTCCTCACTTCTGCCTCTTACCGTTACATATATGACTGCATCTCTTTTCGTAAGAAGATCGCGGAGGAGATAATTTCCAAGAAAACCTGTAGATCCTGTAAGGAGTATATGTTTATAATCTTTCTTTACAGACAGATCGAGAGAGGAATATTTTTTATATTCATCTCTGTATTTCACTATAGCTTCGTCTATTTCCGGCATTTCATTTTCTTCCTTAACAGGTAAAGACAATCCCTTCTTTAAATCCAGTAGTTTCTTTTTCAGGTTGTCTTTTATGCCTGTTATATTTCCGGCAAGTTCTTCCACTGTTTGATATTTGAATATATCATTTAATTTTATGTCAAAATCCTTCTGAAGTTCTGCCACAAGAGCAACTGCTTTCAGGGAATGTCCTCCAAGGGTAAAGAAATTGTCATCCATGCTTATATTACTGACATTAAGGACTTTTTCCCAGGCTCTGCAGATCTTCTCTTCACTTTCATTTTTCGGTGTTTTAATCTCTTTCTTATAGTCCGCAAAGTCAGGAGGAACCAGTTTTTTCCTGTCAACCTTTCCATTCGGCGTAAGAGGTATTTTATCCATTTTGATGAAATAAGATGGAACCATATAGTCAGGCAGAGTTTTTCTGAGGAAATCTCTGAGTTTTTCTATATCTATGTCATGGTCAGATACAATATAGGCGCAGAGAGTTTTATCTCCTTTTATAATTTCATGGGCCATAAGGACAACATCTTTTATTTCGGAATATTCCTTTATTGTATGTTCTATTTCTCCCAGTTCAATACGGTAACCGCGGACTTTCACCTGTTCATCCATTCTTCCCAGGAACTCGATGTTGCCGTCAGGAAGCCATCTCGCAAGGTCTCCTGTGCGGTACATTTTTTCTCCGGGCCGGAAGGGATTGTTTACAAATTTTTCTGCCGTCAGGTCAGGTCTCCCGAGATAACCTCTCGATAGCCCTGCTCCCGATATATTCAATTCTCCCGGCACTCCTACAGGTGTTAATGAGCCGTTTCTGTCAATTATGTATATATCCGTATTGGCTACAGGTTTTCCTATTGGGATATTGTCGTACATACGCTCTATGGTAAAGGTAGTGGTTATTCCTGTGTATTCGGTGGGGCCGTAGCCGTTTACTACTTTATAATCATGTTGTTTAAAGAACCTGACTTTATCTCCCCCTGTATCCAGATATTTAAGGGAAGTGTTTTCCTCCAGTTCCATAAACTGTTCCGCAAACTGGGTGGGAAGGAAGGTATGAGTGATTTTATTCTCTTTAAAATACATATTTATATCTTTAAGAGAAAGCCTCATTTCGTCAGGAATTATATGAATGGCCGCTCCTGCTATGAGGAAGGGGAATATTTCCGATATACCGGCATCGAAACTGAAGCCTGCATATTTGGTGCCTCTATCGTCTGAAGAAATAGTAAAAACGTCTCTGTAGTACAGACTCAGGTTTACAAGAGAAGAATGTTCTATCATTACACCCTTCGGTTTTCCCGTAGTGCCTGACGTATATATAATATAGGCAAGATCTGAGGGTTTTCCTCTTTTAACTTTTCCTGTTACAGTTCCCTCCCATATAGAATCCTCATCAAGACAGATAATATGACCGCCGAATTTCACCTTTGTCTTCAGTTGAGTCTCTGTAAGAAGTACCGATACTCCTGCATCTTCCATCATATATTCTATTCTTTCGGCAGGGTATGACGGATCTATGGGAAGGAAAGCACATCCTGATTTAAGTATTCCCAGAATTCCCGGGATCATTTCCAGTTTCTGAGAAATCATTATGGCTACAATTTCATTATCTTTCACTCCTCCGGAGAGCAGTTTTCCCGAAAGAACATCTGACTGTCTGTTCAGTTCACTGTAAGTAATTTGTCTGTCTTTACAGACAATTGCAATATTATCACCATGAGCCAGAGCAGAATCTTCTATAAGTTCATGAATTGTTCTGTTCAGATTATAGGGCAATGAAGTTTTGTTGAATTCATGGAGCAACAGGTGTTTTTCACCTTCAGACAGTATATCCATGTCTTTAAGTCTGCCCTCTTTTTTCCTTGATATATCTCCGAGGAGATTAATATAATGTTCCGCCATTCTGTCTATAGTTTCAGCCACGAACAGATCATCACGGTATTCAATGCTGATATAGAGATCTTCATTCTCTTCAACAATGGTCATGGTAAGATCGAATTTCGCCACATCCACTTCCAGAGGGTATGGTTCCAGATTAATATCTTCTATTAATTTCTTCTCCTGTTTGTTCACAATATCAAACATTACGTCAAAGAGAGGATTTCTCCCTGCGTCTCTCTTTATGCCCAGAGAGTCAATAAGCATATCTAACTGATAATCCTGGTTGTCATAGGCAGAAAGTATTCTTTCTTCCGTTTCTTTCAGAAAATCTGCAAAGATTTTCTCTTTCACGGGAGAAGTTCTTATGGCAAGGGTATTTACAAACATACCTATAAGTGAATCTATGTCAGGAATATTTCTTCCTGTGCCGGGAGTACCTATGATTATATCTTCCTGTGACGTATATCTGGACAGGAGGAGAGAAAAACAGGCCAGACCTGTCATAAAAAGGGTTGACCCTCTCCCGGTTACCATGGCTTTTAAAGAAGACGAAACATTTCTGTCTACGCTGTACACTCTGTGATGGCCGTGGAAAGACATTTCGGAAGGACGGGGCATATCGGTTATGAGATTTAATACCGGTATGTCTCCTTCATAGACATCAAGCCAGTATTGTTTCTGTCTGTTTATTTCGCCCGATTTCAAAAGATTTTCATGCCAGAAAGCAAAATCTTTATACTGTATCGTTAAAGGAGGCACATCTTTTCCCTGGTAAAACTCCAGAAGATCTCTCATAAATATATGGAATGACACGCCGTCAAAGATAATATGATGTATATCCAGCATGAATACATACTTTTTCGGCCCTGTTTTTATAAGAGCAAATCTGAGGAGAGGAACGCGGGACAGGTCAAAAGGACGAATAAATTCTTTCAATATACCGTCAATGTCTTCTTCTTCTACTTCCCTGTATATACGTTTTACTCTCACAGTTTCATGGATTTTCTGAACAGGTTCGCCGTCTTTTATATGAAAAGAAGTTCTGAGTGTTTCATGACGGGAAACGACTTTATCTATGGCATCACTTAATTTTTTATGGTCAATTGCTCCTTCTATGATAAATACTATGGGAGTATTATAGGTAATACTTTTCCCTTCCATCTGATCCATAAGGAACATACGTCTCTGGGCGGAAGAAACGGGATAATATTCCATCTCCGGCGCTGGAGAAAGGGAAACAACTTTCTTACTTCCCCTTTCAACGAAGAGAGCCATTTCTTTCAGAGTAGAATATTTGAAAATATCTTTAAGGCTTATGGTAATATTAAACTCTTTCTGGATTTTGCTCTGAAGAGTCACTGCTTTCAGAGAATGACCTCCCAGGTCAAAGAAATTACTGTTCATACCTGCCCTGACGCCTAAAATTTCTTCCCAGATAAGTGAGAGGTTTTTTTCCACCTCTGTAGAGGGAGGGATAAATTCTTCTTTTATTATAGACTCATCAGGAGCAGGAAGAGACTTTCTGTCGATTTTTCCGTTCGGCGTAAGAGGTATGACATCGATTTTCATAATAAACTGGGGAGTCATATAATCCGGTAAGGTTTCTTTAAGGAATGTTTTTATTTTACCGGCGTCATCTTCTTCGGTAGAATCTTTACCGGGAACATAATAGGCACAGAGATATTTTCTTCCTGACTCATCATCTCTGTCTATTACTGCCGCATCGGCAACCCATGGTATCTTCTTCATTGTCTGTTCTATTTCCGAAAGCTCAATTCTAAATCCCCTGATTTTAACCTGTGTATCAATTCTTCCCATATATTCAATATTACCGTCAGAAAGCCACCTGGCGAGATCTCCCGTGCGGTACATATTTTCGCCGGGAACAAAAGGATTCTCTATATACTTTAACCCTGTAAGATCAGACCTGTTTAAATAACCTCCTGTCATACCATGGCCTGCCACACAGAGTTCTCCCGGGACACATGGAGGAACGAGTTTCCCGTCTTCTCCCAGGATATAAACTCTTGTGTTACTGATGGGCTTACCTATGGGAATATTTTCATAAGGCCTGTCGACAACAAACCATGAAATGCAATCAGTATATTCCGTGGGGCCGTAGCCGTTTACAAGGGTATAATCCCTCTTTGTATAAGTTCTGAGCTTTTCCCCTGCAGTATCGAGCCACCGGAGGGAGTGATTGTCGGTAAGGGCCATAAACTGTTCACAGAACTGTGTGGGCAGGAAGGTCACAGTAACATTATTTTTTTCAAAATAGTCGTTTAACTGATGGGGAGAGAGGCGTATGTCACTCTCTATAATATGGAGTGTAGCTCCTGACATAAGTGTGGGAAATATTTCCCACATGGTAACATCAAAGCCGAAAGAGACAAATTTTGTCGTATTATCTTCAGGAGTCAGATTTCTTGTTTCTTTATACCAGAGACAGAAATGGGTAAGTCCCAGATGTTTTGTTATGACTCCTTTCGGATTTCCCGTAGAACCGGATGTATATATAATGGTAACAGCATCTTCCGGCACATTTACGGAAGAAAGATTACTCATGTCACCTTCATAGAGTTTTTCATCATCAAGGAATAAAACAGTTCCTTCAAAGTTTATTTTTTCCGAAAGATCCTGTCTCGTAAGGAGTATATCAGAAGCACTGTCTTTCAGCATATATTCTATCCTGGAAGGAGGATATTCATGGTCTACCGGTATATATACACCTCCTGATTTAACAACGGCTATCACTGCTATTACCATTTCAATAGAGCGATCTATAAAAATACCTGCACTTTTTCCCCTTCCAATACCTTTTTCTCTCAATACACGGGCAAGGGTATTGGCTTTTTCGTTTAATTCCCTGTAAGTAATTTTTTCATCTTTATATACTACTGCCGTATTATCTCCGTATTTTTCCGCTGCTTCTTCCAGTAAATCTTTCATCATAAGATTCCTGTCATAAGTCCACTCTGTACGATTAAATCTGTAAAGAAGTTCTTCTTTTTCTCTCTGAGGGATAATTTCTGCATCTTTAATCGATTTTTCCGGATTGTTCATAATCCACAGGGCTGCTTCATAAATATGAGCAATGAGTTTTTTTATAACACTTTCTTCAAAAGTATCTCCGTCATAAAGGATTCTCATGGAGATTTTTTCCGTCATGCCGCATGAAAGTGTAATACTGTAGTTTGTCCTTTCAAAGGCACCCAGGTCAACAGGATTGAGTTTTTCATGACTTCCCTTCACGTCTCTTATGGGATAATTTTGATAAACAAAAATACTGTCAAAGAAAGGAGAATCGGGAGATAAATCTGTAAAAGATTTTATCTCATTTAAAGATATCATAAAGTGATTGGATGATGTCTGGAAAGACTCATGGGATTCTATAAGCTGTGAGATCATATTTATATTTTCATCTATTCTGGTTCTCACAGGTACGGCATTTATAAAGAGTCCCACCATATGCTCCACTCCCCTGAGTTCTGAAGGGCGCCCTGAAACTGTTGCTCCGAACAGAACATCACTCTGACCGCTGTATTTTGAAAGAACTATAGCCCAGGCCATCTGTAACAGGACATTTACAGTAATTTTATGGTCTCTCGCAAAAGCTGAAACCTGAGCGGCAAAGCTTTCAGGATAAAAATCTCCTGTTTCTTTTACATTCGGCATATAACCATGGCTGTCGGATTTTACCGCCCTTCTGCCGATATTAAGAGGTGTAGGAACGGAGAAACCTTTCACATATTCCTTCCAGTATTTTTCAGTTTCAGATTTTTTAACATTTCTGAACCATTTGATATATTCTTCATAGGGAGGGCTTTGTGGAAGTTCTACCGGTTTATTGTCCGTAAAAGCTCTGTAACAGGCGGTTACTTCACCGGTTATAACAGGGAGAGACCATCCGTCCTGAATGATATGATGGGAAGTCCATACGAATATATAATGCTCCGGCTCAAGTTTTATAAGATGGAATCTCATAAGACATGGTTTTGTAAGGTCAAAACCTGAATTTCTGTCCGTGAGAAGATATTTTTCCAGTTTTTCCTCTATATCCTGTACAGAAGTCCAGTCTTCCCTGTGCCACGGGAGAGGAACGTCTCTGTAAACAACCTGGGCAGGTTTTTCCATATCCTGCCATACAAAGGCACTTCTTAATATGGTATGGCGGGAGATTACTTTTTCCCACGCTGCACGTAAGGCATGTTCATCTATATCTTCTCTGTAGTGCCAGTAAATCTGCATGGAATATTCATCGGAGCCGGGAGCGTAGATGGTATGAAAAAGCATACCTTCCTGAAGAGGAGTAAGGCCGTAAATGGATTCTACGGAAGAAGGATCGGAAATTGTGTCAAGGAATGACTGGGTTACCGCAGCAAGAGGGAAATCAGAGGGCGTAAAGTGTTTTCCTTCTGTTTTCATGCAGTGATCAATAATTTCTTTAAGGCTCTCTATAAAAGAATCTCCTATCTTTTTAAGTGTCTCTTCTTTCCAGATATTACTGCTGTAAGTAAACATCATAGACAGGCTTCCCTTTGAAATAAATCCGTTCAGATCCAGAAGGTTTATAATACCGTTTTCAGGAGATACGGAAGGGCCGACAGATTCTTCTGTTCCGCAGAGCAGTTCTCCGTCAAGAATAGAAGAGTCAATCTGGCCGAGATAATTAAAGCCCGCTCTCTTACATTCCAGTTTCTTTAAATCTTCTTTATCTTCCGAAAGGTATCTTAAAACCCCGTAAGAGAGGCCTTTATCAGGTACGGAACGAAGTATTTCTTTTACAGATTTTATAACAGTTCCGCATTCCATGGAAGGACTCTTCAAACGGACAGGAAATATGGAAGTAAACCATCCTGCAGTACGGGACAGATCCACTGTATCAGTAATTTCTTCTCTTCCATGACCTTCAAGATTGATAATCACTTCAGGCACATTCAGGGCACGGTTAAATGCCAGAAGAAGAGAAGAAAGCAATATGTCGTTAATCTGAGTGTTATAAACGGAAGGCACGGAATTTATCAAAAGATCTGTTTCCTGTACGGGAAGACTGACTTTATATTCTCTTATATCAGAGAATTTTGACTCTTTATACTCCACAGGAAGGGGGGTAATATCTCTGAGAACATTTAACCAGTAATCCCTGTGAACTTCTGCATTGTATTTCCTTAAAGCAAGAGACCATTCTCTGTAAGAAGAAGTCTTGAGAGGAAGAGAAGGAGTTTCACTACGAGAAATACTTCTGTATATACTGTGGAAATCTTCTATGATTATTCTCCATGATACCATATCAATACAGAGATGATGAATTGCGATGAAGAGTCTGTCTCTGCCGTCACTGTGTCCTTTAAAAATAACCGCTCTTACTGTTGGGCCTTCAGTTATATCAAGAGATGCCTGAATGGACGTACATTTTTCCGTAATAAATTCCGACTGAGCAGATATACCTGAAAGGTCTGCTATCTCAATGGAAATATGAGAATTCTCAGGACTTTCATACCACTGGAGCCATTTTCCCTGTATGCTGCCGCAGGCGTCCTGTTCGTCTTCGCCGTATCCGTATTTAAATCTGAGTCTCAGCCCGTCATGATGGGTCTGAAGAATATTCAGAGTTTTTTCTATAACGTCTGTTTCCACTTCATGTTTCAGTCTGAAGAGAAAAGACTGATTGAAGTAATTTAATTCTCTGAATCCCTGTTCAAAGAACCATTCCTCCACAGGTATTAAAGGCACTTCTCCCGAGAGTGTTTCCTGTTCTCCTGTAACGGCCGCTTTTTCTTTAATTTCAGAAGAAAGAGAGGCTATAGTGGGATTACGAAGAATGGTTGATGCAGTAATATGGATTCCTTCATTGTTCGCCCTTGCCGCTATCTGAATACTCATAATCGAGTCTCCGCCAAGACTGAAGAAATTATCATAAATTCCGACTCTGTCACAGTTAAGGACTTCTTTCCATATGCCCGCAAGTATTTCTTCTCTATCATTCCTCGGTGCCACATAGGTCTCATGAGAAGCGAGATCACTCTGTGACGGCACGGGGAGAGCTTTTCTGTCTAACTTTCCATGAGCAGTAACAGGAATAATATCGATTTTCAAGAAACATGACGGGATCATATAATCAGGCAGGAAACGTGAAAGTTCCTTCTGTAACTCGGAAGATTTCAGTTTTATATCTGATATATAATATGCACAGAGATATTTATTTCCCTGTTTATCACTTCTGTCAATAACCACTGCATCCTTTACGGATTCTATCTTTTTAAGGGCTTCTTCTATTTCCCCTAATTCAATACGGAAACCTCTTATCTTTACCTGCTGATCAATTCTTCCAAGGAATTCCAGGTTTCCGTCGGGAAGCCATCTGGCAAGATCCCCTGTTCTATACATCCTTTCTCCTGGAATAAATGGATTTTCTACAAATTTCTCTTTTGTAAGATCATCTCTATTGAGATATCCCCTTGCAACACCTTCTCCTGACACACACAGTTCTCCCGGTATTCCCACCGGTGTTATTTTCCCGTATTTATCCAGAATATAAACATGGGTATTATAGATTGGTTTACCTATGGGAATATTCTCATAATGCTTATCTATAATGAAATCGGACGTGCATACCGTATATTCAGTGGGGCCATAACCGTTCAGTACAGTATAATTCTGCTTCTTGAAGGTTTTCAGTTTATCGCCGGCAACTTCTACCCATCTCAGGCTTCTGTTATCGGTAAGGAGCATAAACTGTTCTCCGAACTGAGTCGGGAACAGTGCCATAGTTACATTGTTTCGTTCAAAATATTCATTCAATTTCGAAGGTGAAAGACGGATTTCTTCGGGAATAATATGGATGCCTGAACCGGAAATAAGAGCCGGGAATATTTCAGGGATTGAAGCGTCAAATCCAAATGATACATATTTCGCCATATTATCATGTTCTGAAAAACTATATGTATTTTTATAATAGCAGCATAAATTTATAAGAGAATGGTGTTCTATCATGACACCTTTCGGCTGTCCCGTTGAACCTGATGTATAAATCATATAGGCAAGATCGTTTGATACATTTATATGAGCGGGGTTCTTATCACTTCCGGAATAAGCTGCATGGTCTGTTACATCTAAAATTTTCACCGAAGATTTTAGATTATCTGATAGAGACGATTCTGTGATTAACATAAGAGAACCGCTGTCAGAGATTATATAATTTATTCTGTCTGCCGGATAGTGGGGATCTATGGGAACAAAGGCTCCGCCTGCTTTAAGAACTGCAAGGATACTTACAATCATATGGCACGATCGATCCAGGAAAATTCCCACTCTGCTGTCACGTTCCACTCCTTCTTTTCTCAGGAAATGAGCCATTTTATTGGCTTTTTCATTTAATTCGCCGTAAGAAAGTTTTTCATCTTTATAAACAACAGCCGTTCTTTCAGGGTGTGATGCCGCCTGTGCCTCTATGAGTTCATGAATTGTCGCTGCCTTCGGCACTTCATAATAAGTATCATTGAAGGTATTTAAAAGCAGATTTTTCTCATCTTCAGAAATAATATCTATGTTTTTCAGAAGATCTTCAGGATGTCGAACTATCCATTGCAGAGCATGTTCTATATGGCAGGCGAGCCTTTCTATTACATCGTCACTAAAAGAATCTTTATCGTAGGAAATGCTTACAGACAGTTCTTTTTCCGCTACAATGACTACATTCAGAGGATAAGTAGATTTACCGTACATTTTTATATTTCTCAAACCAAGCATTTCCTGAGAAAATGGAAAATTCTCAAAAACAAAAATACTGTAAAAGAGTGCTTCTCCGGGAGGAATAGAACTCATGGACTGAAGTTTGCTCAGAGATATATGGCTTAAATTATTTCCGTTCTGTATGACATCCTGAATATGTTTCAGGTTATGAGCTGCCGTTTCGTCACTATTTAAGATTACCCTGAGAGGAATGGTATTTATAAATAGTCCTATCATTTGTTCGACCCCTGAAAGTCCGGGAGGTCTTCCCGATACGGTAGTGCCGTACAGTATATCTTCGGAACCGCTGTAAGAGGACAATACGGAAGACCACGCCAGTTGAACAAGGGCATTGAGGGTTACCTCGGAAGAACGGGCAAACTTCTGACATTCCGAAAGGAAACTTTCCGGTATTCTGTGTGTATATTCTCCGGGATTTTCAACGGATTTATGTATTTCCAGACGGGAGCTGTTTACCATAATAGGAGTGGGTGCGGAAAAATCAGAGAGAGAATTTTTCCAGTAATTTATAAGTTCTTCATCATTCTGTAAAGAAAGCCATTTTATATATGCTTCGAATGGTTTCGGCGATTTTAAAGAAAAGACTTTTTTATTTACGATACACTTATATCTTTCATTTAATTCCCTGAGGATTAAAGGCATTGACCATCCGTCCAGAATAATATGATGATAGCTCCAGAGGAATCTATAATTACCTGGCTCTATTATAAACAGATAAAGAGAACAGACAGGAGGATTCTTAAGATCACACAGAGAATGCCTTGTTTTTCCTCTTGTATCTTCTATTATTCTTTCCTGTTCTTCACCGGTTTTACCTCTTAAATCCACTGTATGCCATGGCAGGGGAACATGTCTGTAAACTATCTGGAAGGGCTTATCCCCTTTTTCCCAGACAAAACCTGTTCGGAAAGCACTGTGGGCAGAAAATATCCCATTCCATGCCTCTTTCAGTGCATCTATATGAAGGTCTCCTTCATAACTCCAGGAAACCTGAGTGCAGTAATGATCCGCATCAGGCGAAGACATGGCATGAAAGAGAAAACCTTCCTGAAGAGGAGACAGGCCGTAAATGACTTCAATAGAAGAAGGATCTGCTATACTGTCAAGAAAAGACTGCGACACTGAGGCAAGGGGGAAGTCGGAGGGAGTAAAATATTTTCTTCCAGGTTTAATACAATGATAGATTATCTCTTTTAAGCTGTCGATGAAATTATGGGCAAAATCTTTAAGATTTTCTTCGGAACGGATATGACCGTTGCCGGAAAAAACTACCGATAAAGTGGTACCGGAAAGAAAAGATTTAATATCCAGAAGATTGTTGTTCATGTAAGCCAGAGAGGAAGAGTCAAAAAATTCTTCAGAGGCGAGTAATTCATTTTCCGGTAAAACACCACGGCCGCTGTAATTAAACGTAAATACCGGCAATGAATCTTCTCTGAAATCTTCTTTTCTGTCTGAAAAATATTTCAGTATCTGATAAGAAAGACCCCTGTCAGGCACGGCTCTAAGTGTTTCTTTTACTGATTTTATAAGAGAATCATAATCAGTCACTGAAGGACTTTTTAAATGAACCGGGAAAACTGTATTAAACCATCCTGCCGTACGGGACACATCTCCTATAAAATCCTCTCTGCCGTCTCTTTCTATATTTATCAGCAAATCCGATACACGGAAAGAGCGGTTAGAGGCAAGCAAAAGAGCAGAAAGTAAAATATCTGTAATCTCTGTGTTAAAAGCAGAAGGAACTGTTTTTACTAAAAGCTCTGTATCATAACTATCGAGAGAAATTTTATAGTTTTTCACAGAGGCAGAACCGGTATCACATTCGGAATCTGTCATTACACACAGCTGCTTCATTATATCATCCGTTGAATTATCTCTAAAAACTTCCAGCCAGTAAGTTCTGTGTTTTTCCGCCTCAGACACATATTTTCTGAGACCTTCCGAATAATCTCTGTATGAAGAAGTTTTATCCGGTAATACAGGTGTTTCGCCGGCAGAAAGTTTTCTGTATATGGTGCAGAAATCTTCCAGAATAATTCCCCACGAAACCACATCTGTACAGAGGCGATGTATTACAATAAAGAACCTGTCTTTACCGTCTTTATGGTTTTTAAAGAGTGCCGTTTTTATGACAGGCCCGTCTGTAATATTAAGAGAAGACTGTAAATCTGTACACTTTCTTGTAATGAAGGCAGAAATATCGTCAGTCACAGAAGAAAGATTTACCACTTCCACCGGAAGGGAAGTTTTTTCCGGGTGTTCATACCACTGTATCCATTTCCCCTCTGTCTCTGTGCCGGGGCGAACCATATATTCACTCTCTCCGCCGT